>DASUIJ010000138.1:0-12318 GCA_036279815.1 Phenylobacterium sp.
AGGAGGGCGGTCAGGACATATTGCAGGGGCCGCCGAGGTTCGGCGGCGCGACGGGCAGGCTCGGCCTGTTCGGCATAGGTGAAACGCATGGCGCTTGTCCCAGATTGGCGCCGCGAGGACGCATCAGGGATCTGGACGGCAAGCGGCGGGCCAGGGCCGGATCAGCTCTCGAAATAGGGCTCCACGGGACCCTGGAGCTTGACGGTCATCTGCTTGCCCTGGCGGTCGACGGTCTTGCCCACCGCAAGGCGCACCCAGCCTTCGGAGACGCAGTACTCCTCCACGTTGGTCTTCTCGACGCCCTTGAACCGCACGCCGACGCCGCGCTGCAGCGCGGCCGGGTCGTGGAAGGGGCTGTTGGGATCGACGCAGAGGCGGTCGGGCGGGCTGTCGGAGGGATCGCTCATATGCGGCGTCATAGCGGGATGGGGCGCGGCCGGGAAGGGCGGCCGTGAACGGGAGCCGAAAGGGGCTTCCCTGACCCAAGGGACGGTGTCTCATAGTATGGCCGGAAAGGCCGCAGGGCGGCCGGACGGCGCAATTAAACGGAGCGGACAGATGAGCGAAGCCTGGATCATCGATACGGCGCGGACGCCGCGGGGCGTTGGCAAGGTGGACAAGGGCGGGCTGGCCAATGTCCACCCGCAACGGATCCTGTCGACGGTGCTGAAGGCGCTGGCGGAGCGCAACGGCCTCAACACGGCGGACGTGGACGACGTGATCGCCGGTTGCGGCACCCAATCGGGCAAGCAGGGCTCGTGCATCGCGCGGATGGCGGCGCTGGACGCCGGCTACGACGTGCAGGCGCCGGGCATGAGCCTCGACCGCTTCTGCGGCTCGGGCATGACGGCGGTGAACCTGGCGGCCATGGGCGTGATGTCCGGAGCGCAGGACCTGGTGATCGCCGGCGGCGTGGAGAGCATGTCGCACGGCTCGACCCTGAAGCGGCAGTCCGGCCCGACGCTGGACTCCCTCAACACCCACCTGCGGGCGATCCATCCCCAGCCGCACCAGGGCGTGTGCGGCGACGTGGTGGCGACCCTGGAGGGCATCACCCGTGAGGACGTGGACAAGCTGGCGCTCGAAAGCCAGCGCCGCGCGGCCCACGCCATCGCCAATGGCTATTTTTCCAAGAGCCTGATCCCCGTCTTCCATGACGACGGCAGCCTGGCCCTGGACGCCGAAGAGTATCCGCGGCCCCAGACCACCATGGAAGGCCTGAGCCAGCTCAAGGCCGCCTTCGCCGCGCTCTACGACATGCCGCTGGACGAGGAAGGCCTGAGCTTCCGCAAGCTGGTGGAAGCGACCTATCCGGACCTGAAGGTCAACCATGTGCACCATGCCGGGAACTCCTCGGGCGTGGTGGACGGGGCCGGCGCGGTGGTTATCGCCTCGCCGGACTACGCCAGGGCCCACGGCCTGAAGCCCCGGGCGCGGATTCGCGCGGTGGCGACCGCCGGGGATTCCCCGGAGCTGATGCTGAACGCGCCCGGCCCGGCGGCCCGCAAGGCGCTGAAGAAGGCCGGCATGACCATCAAGGACATCCAGCTGATCGAGATCAACGAAGCCTTCGCGGTGGTGCCGATCAAGTTCATGCGCGACCTGGACATCGATCCGGCCATCGTCAACGTGAACGGCGGCGCGATCGCCCTGGGCCACCCGATCGGCGCGACAGGCGCCATGATCGTCGGCACCTTGCTGGACGAGATGGAGCGGCGGGACCTGAACACCGGCCTCGCCACCCTGTGCGCGGCGGGCGGCATGGCGCCGGCTGTGATCATCGAGCGGATGTAATCGCCTCATGGACCTCGACTGGAGCGATCAGGATCGGGCGTTCCAGGACGAGGTCCGGGCCTTTCTCGATGCGGAGCTGAACGAGGATCTGCGTCGGCGCGGCCGGGGGATGACCTCGGTCTATGCCGACCACGACACCGGCATGGACTGGCAGCGGAAGCTGCACGCCAAGGGCTGGGCGGCGCCTGCCTGGCCGACCCAGTACGGCGGGCCGGGCTGGAACGTCGTTCAGCGCTATATCTGGGCGCGGGAGACCGCCCGGGCCGGCGCCCCGCCGGTCTCGCCGATGGGGATCGGGATGTGCGGGCCGGTGCTGATCGGGCACGGCAGCCCGGATCAGCGGGCCCATTTCCTGCCTCGGATGCTCAGCGGCGAGCACTTCTGGTGCCAGGGCTATTCGGAGCCGGGCTCGGGCTCGGACCTGGCCTCCCTGCAGATGAGCGCGGTGGAGGACGGCGACGACTTCGTCTGCAACGGCCACAAGCTGTGGACCACCCACGCCAACGTCGCCAACTGGATCTTCTGCCTGGTGCGGACCAGCCGCGAGGCCATCGCGCAGCAGGGCATCACCTTCCTGCTGATCGATATGGCGACGCCGGGTGTGGAGGTGAAGCCGATCGTGATGCTGTCGGGCGAGCACATCCAGAACGACGTGTTCTTCACCGACGTCCGCGTGCCCAAGGCCAATGTGGTGGGCAAGGTCGGCGAAGGCTGGACGGTCGCCAAGTACCTGATGCAGTTCGAGCGCGGGGGCGGGGTGAGCGCGCCCGGCCTGGGCGTGCGGCTGGAGAGGATCAGGGCGATGGCCAGGGCCGAGGAACTCACCTCGGACCGGTCGTTCATGAGCCGCCTGGCCCAGGCGGCCATCGAGATCGAGACCCTGGAAGGGGTCGAACTGCGGGTGATGTCCAAGCTCAGCCAGGGCGAGGCGCCGGGCGCCGAGAGCTCGCTGATGAAGACCGTGTCGACGGAGCTGTCGCAGCGGCTGACCGAACTGGCGATGGAGGCGGCAGGCGTCTATGCGGCGCCGTTCCAGCCGCATGCGGTGTTCGCGGGTGGCCCGACGCCGGGCTTCGTGGCGCCGGCGGACGGGTTCGCCGCCGGGCCGGAGCACGCCTGGCCGGTGACCGCCAAGTACCTGAACGACCGGGCCGGCTCGATCTATGCCGGGACCAACGAGATCCAGCGCAACATCATGGCCAAGGCTGTTCTGGGAATCTGAGCCGCCTTGCGGCCGGTCACCATGTTCCTTGGCCAAGTTGTTATCGATACCCGCCTAGATTCCGCCCCCAACTGTAGGGATTGCTTTGGTCCGAGGCGTTCCGCGCCGGGGTCGTGAGTTGGAGTGGGGATGACTGAACCGTTCTGCAAGAAGCTGGAACTGGTGCTCAAGGTTCTGTCGATGAGCCGCGGGCGACTTGCGGCGGACCTGGGCGTGGACAAGTCGATCGTCGGGCGCTGGGTGACCGGCGTGGTGCAGCCCTCGGCGCACAACCTGTCCCTGCTGACCGGGCTGGTGGCCGAGCACGTGCCCGGCTTCACCGCCCTGGACTGGGACCGCAGCCTTGCGGGCCTGGCGCAGTTCCTGGGCGCCGACCCCGCCCTGGTGAACGGCGGCGCGGAGCCGGCCGCACCCAGCCTGCCCCTTCCCCTGCTGGACCAGGTCCTGGCCGCCACGGCCCTGCGCGGCGACGCCTATGAGGGCTTCTTTCGATCCACCCGGCCCTATGTCCTGGCGCCCGGTCGGTTCGTGCACGACCACGGCATGATCCGCCGCGACTCCAACGGACTGCTGCGCCTGAGCATGGGCACCGGCGGGACGGTGGTGGACGGCTGGATGCTGCCGCTGGGAAACCAGCTGTTCGTCATCGCCGTGGACGTGACCAGCGGCGCCATGCTGTTCGGCATCTTCAACGGCGTGGGTACGGCGCGGGCCGACGTGGTGGACGGGCTTTGCCTTGCGCCGGCGCTGGACGCCGGCCGGACGCCCACGGCCCACGCCATGATCTTCGAGCGGATCGGCGACCTGACCGGCGATCGGGAGGCGGACGACCGGAGGTTCCGGGACCTGGCGGCGAGCGATCCCCTGGCGCCGGAAGGCTCGATCTCGGACGACCTGCGCCAGCACCTGACCGGCGACTTCGGTCCGGCCCAGGCGGCGCTGGGCGGCCCGATGCTGCTGAGCATGCCGCTGGCGCGTTCCCTGGCGCGCGGGCCGGCCTATCGCGACCCCGGCGATCCCCCGCGGGCCCAGCGCTTCGACGCCTGATCCCCGCGTCGGCTGCGGGTCGGTCGCACAACCCGTGCATCGCGGCGCCCGTCGCTGCAACTGCGCGCGCGGCCCGGGCGGCGCGATCCTCAGACGGTATCCAGTAGGGTTCACCGAGGTTGATCGATGTGGGGTGTCACAAAGATCGCGGCGGCGGCGTTGGCCGCCGTCGCGGGACTGCTGTTGGCGGACGCCGCCAGCGCGGCGGTGGTGATTGTCGACGCCAAGGCCAACTCGTCCGGCGGAGGGGTGGGTAAGGTCACCGGCGTCGTCCTGGCCGCCGGCCAGCATTTCACCGTGTCCGTGGACCCCAACGACCTCTGGAGCGCAGGCGCCCTGCCGCGCTGGGCGAACGCCAACGGGCTGGTGCAGAACCTCTTCGCCACCGGGTCCGACGAGTCCGGCCAGGCCGCGGGCGTGCAGATCGGCGCGCCGTTCGGCCTGTGGAACCAGGGGGGTCTCAGCGCCCCCTACGCCTCGCTGGTCGGCCGCATCGGCGGCTCCTACCACCTGCTGGGCGCCGGATTCGACGGCGTGGCCTGGGACGTCGGCGAGCTCAGCCTGTTTTTCTGGGACGAGAACAATTTCGACAACAGCCAGTCGGTGACCGCGACCGTCGCGGCCCTGCCGGGCGTGCCGGAGCCGGCGACCTGGGCGATGATGATCGCCGGGTTCGGCCTGGTCGGCATGAGCCTGCGCAGCCGCCGTCCGGCCCTGGCCTGAGTGGTTCCGGGACGATCCGTCCCGATGGCTTTGGGCGCGGTGGCGGACCCATCCACCGCCTGTCCTCGCGCCCGATGACGAAGGCTCCGCGCGTGTCCCCGCGCGGGGTCTTCACCTTCCCCGCGATCCGGCAGGCCCCGGGGCCGGCGGGGTTGGGAAGGCCGCGGCTTTGTGCTCTAGGCTGAGGGCTTCGCGACGTGACGAGGAAGCCCATGATGATCCGAGCCCTGGTTGGCCTGAGCTGCGCCCTGGCGCTGGGATGGGCGGGCGGCGCCCTGGCGCTGAGCCCCGAGGCGCTGGGCGCCAAGGAGGGCGAAGTCGTCCTCAAGGACTTCAGGTTCGCCGACGGCGAGACCCTGCCGCAGTTGCGCATGCACTACACGACCCTGGGAACGCCGATCCGCGACAAGGCGGGCCATGTGACCAATGCGGTGATGATCCTGCACGGCACCGGCGGCGACGGGCATCAGTTCTTCCGGCCGCAGTTTTCCGACGTTCTGTTCGCCCCCGGCGGCCTGCTGGACCCGGCCCGGTACTTCATCATCCTTCCGGACGGGATCGGCCACGGGAGGTCCTCGAAGCCTTCGGACGGCCTGCACGCGAAGTTCCCGCATTACGACTACGCCGACATGGTGGAGGCGGAGCGGCGGGTGGCGACCGAGGGGCTGAAGGTCGATCGCCTGCGGCTGGTGATGGGCACCTCGATGGGGTGCATGCACATCTTCGTTCTGACCGAGGCGCATCCCGATTTCGTGGACGCAGCCATGCCGCTGGCCTGCGTGCCGACCGCCCTGGTGGGCCGCAACCGGCTGTGGCGGCGGATCAGCATCGACGCGATCCAGTCCGACCCGGCCTATATGGGCGGCGAGTACAAGGAACAGCCGGCGGCCGGGCTGAAGCTGGCCCAGGCGTTGTCGACCATCGTCGGCTCCGCGCCGATCCAGATGCAGAAGGCGTTCCCCACCAACGAGGCGGCGGAGGCCGAGGCGCAGGCGGTGGTGGCCCAGCGCTGGAAGGGGCTGGACGCCAACGACTACATCTACCAGCTCGACGCCTCGCGGACCTATGACCCCTCGCCGGGACTGGCGAAGATCAAGGTCCCGCTCATGTGGGTCAATTCAGCCGACGACTTCATCAATCCCCCAGACCTGGGCCTGGCCGAGCAGCTCGCGCCGAGGATCGCCAGGGGGCGGTTCGTGCTGATCCCCTCCAGCGAGGCGACCCACGGCCACGGCACCCATACCTGGGCGGCGGTCTGGAAGGACTATCTGAAGGCGCTGCTGGAGCAATCGGCGAGATAGGCCGGCTCAGACCGATTGGCCCGCCCCTTGCTGGAATGAGGCGAAATACAGCCCCATCGTCTCAATCCGGGATTGCGCCATGAAGACTCTCGCCATCGCCTCCGCCGCCGTCGCCCTGGCGACGCTCGGCGCCTCCGCCGCTTCAGCGGCCGTGGTGTTCAACTCGACCTTCGAAGGGGCGGCGGTCAACTCCGGCCACTACATCACCGTGAACTCGATCGACGGCTGGACCTCGTCCACCTACGGGATCGAGGTGCAGAACCACATCGCCGGCTCCCCGGCCGCGACCGGCGGGAACAAGTTCGTCGAGCTGGACACCAATCGGAACAGCTCCATGTCCCGCAACATCGGCGCCGGGACTTTCGACCTGAGCTTCCTCTATTCGCCTCGTCCGGGCGTCGCCTCGAACAGCAACGGCATAGAGGTGTGGATCGGCCAGACCCTGCTGGGCTCCTATTCGGGCGTGGGCGGCGGCGATACCAACTGGTCGACCAAGAACATCCATTTCGCCACCGCCGGAGGTCCGCTGACGTTCGTGGCGACGGGCCGATCCGACTCCCTGGGCGGCTATCTGGACAACATCAAGCTGGTCTCGGGCGTGCCCGAGCCTTCGACCTGGGCGATGATGATCACAGGCTTCGGCCTGATGGGCGTGACCCTGCGCCGTCGCCGCCTGGTCCCTGCGCACGCTTGATCAAGGAGTGGTCGTGCTGTCGGAGCTGGGGGTAGTCCGATAGCACGTGAAGAGCGGAGCCATGCCGTCTCTTCCACAGCGCCGCCGACCTTACGGGTCGGCGGCGTCTTCTTGCCTGCCCCTAGGCGTTCCTGGCCATCAGGCCGCCGTCGACCGGGATCACCGCGCCGGTGATGTAGCTGGCGGCGGGAAGGCAGAGGCTTACCGTGATGTGGGCCACCTCCTCGGGATCGCCGTAGCGGCCGAGCGCGGTGCGGCGCCTGGCGAAGGTCGCCCGGTCGGCCTCGGGCAGGTCGCGGGTCATGCCGGTGAGGATCGGGCCCGGACAGATGCAGTTGACGGTTATCCCCTCGCGGCCGAGCTCGACGGCGAGCGCGCGGGTGAGGCCGAGCACGCCGGCCTTGGCGGCGGCGTAGGGGCTGTCGCGGGAGGTGGCGCCCAGGGCCTCGGTGGAGGCGATGTTGACGATGCGGGCGGCCTTGGACTTGCGCAGATGGGGCAGGGCGGCGCGGATCACCTGCTGGTGGGCGGTGAGCAGGACCGCCAGCGACTTCGCCCAGACCGCGTCATAGGCGTCGGAATCGATGGGGGCGAACCCCGAGACGCCGGCGTTATTGATGACGATGTCGAGACCGCCGAAGCGGTCGGCGATCTCCTCGGTGACCCGAATGATGCGGTCAGAGTCGGTGACGTCGAGCGCCCAGGCCTGGGCGGAAAGGCCCTGCTGGACGATCTCGAAGGCGACGGCTTCGGCGGAGGCGAGGTCGAAATCTGTGACCGCCACATGGGCGCCCTCGGCGGCGAAGACCTGGGCGGTGGCGGCGCCCATGCCCGAGCCGGCGCCGGTGACCAGGACGATGGAGCCCTTGAGCGAGCGGCTGAGGGTCATGACAGGCTCAGGCCTCCGTCTACGATCAGGGTCTGGCCGGCGACATATGCGGCCAGCGGCGAGGCCAGGAACAGGGCGGCGCCGGCCATGTCCTCGGGCGTGCCGATGCGGCCCGCCGGGATGGCCCGCAGGGCGCCGGCCATGCGGTCGGGGTGTTCGGTGGTGACGGCCGTGAGCTTGGTGGCGACCAGGCCGGGCGCCAGGCCGTTCACCCGGATGCCGTCGCGGGCCCAGGCTTCGCCCAGGGTCTTGGTCAGGCTGACCGCCCCGGCCTTTGAGGCGGCGTAGGCGGGGTTGCCGCGGTTGGACTGGAAGCCCGACACCGAGCTGACGATGATGATCGAGCCTTTGGCGGCGGCCAGCCGGTCGTGGAAGGCGCGGGAAATGTCCATCAGGCTGTCGAGATTGACCGCCATGACCCGGTCCCAGCCCGCCGGCTCGAACTCGCCGCGCTTGTAGACCACCGTGCCCTGGCACAGGACCAGCACGTCGAGGCGCGGCAGCCTGGGCGCCTCGCGCTCGATCTGGGCGCGGTCGGCGACGTCGACGCTGGCGTAGGTGAGGCCCGAGAGGTCGGAGCCTTCGGTCCCCTCATAGTGCTTGGCCGTGGGCCGGGTCCCCCAGACGTGGACATCGGCGCCGCGCTGGCGGAAGCCGTGGGCGATCCCGTTGCCGATCCCGCTGGAGCCGCCGACGACCAGCACGGTCTTGCCGGTGAAATCGAGGTCGTTCATTCCGGGTCTCCCATGGCTCCCGCGTCTGCGCGCGGCGGGGCCAGCTTGGCAGGCTGGGCCGAGGGTTCAATCCTGACCTGAGGTCAGCTAGGCGATTTCACGTCCTGGCGACGGGAGAGAAAATGTCCGCCTGCGGAACGCCGTCATGTAACAGGCGTGACATACGCTGAAGCCTGATCCGGGGCACAAATCCGCCGCCGGAAGTTTCGCCCGCCAGAAGGATCCCCCATGCGCAAGCTCGCCCTCACCCTCGTCGCCGGCGCCTGCCTGCTGGTCCAGACCGGCCAGGCGAGCGCGCAGCAGGCCCGCGAGACGACTCCGCGCCCCGCCCGGGCCGCCGAGCCGGAGAGCCGCACGGGCGTTGCGCCGGAGAAGACCTCGCCGCGGGGCGAGCAGGCGGCGTCCAACAAGCTGTCGGACGCCGACATCGCCACGGCGCCCATCGCCGAGGCCGCCAGGACCAGCCGTCACTCGGTGAGCATCAACGGCAGGTCGATCCCCTACACCGCGACCGCCGGGACGCTGACCCTGCGCGACGACGACGGCAAGCCGATCGCCAGCATGTACTACGTCGCCTACGTGGCCGACCGCGGCCGGGGCGAGGCCGAGCGGCCGGTGACCTTCATGTACAACGGCGGCCCCGGCTCCTCGAGCATGTGGCTGCACATGGGCTCGTTCGGGCCCGTGAAGGTCGAGACCAACGCGCCCGGTCCGGCCGGGCCCGCGCCGTTCCGGATCGTCAACAACAACGACAGCCTGCTGGACAAGACCGACCTCGTGTTCCTGGACGCCATCGGGGCGGGATACTCCCGGCCGCTGGGCGACACGCCCGGCAAGACCTTCTGGGGCGTCGATCAGGACATCGACGCCTTCGCCAAGGCGATCACCCGCTACATCACGGTCAACCACCGCTGGAACTCGCCCAAGTTCATCTTCGGCGAAAGCTACGGCACCACCCGCTCCGGCGGGCTGGCCTACGCCCTGCAGGACCAGGGAATCATGTTGAACGGGGTGCTGATCCTCTCGTCGATCCTGAACTACGGGACGAGGGATTCAGGGTTCGACCACATCTACCAGACCTACCTGCCCAGCTATGCGGTGACGGCGGCCTATCATGGCCGGCTGGCCAGCAAGCCCGCCGACATGACCGCGTTCCTGAAAGAGGTGCGCGACTTCGCCAACGGGCCCTACGTGGCCGCGCTGGCCAAGGGCACGGACATCTCTGACGCCGAGAAGGACGCGGTGGCGCGGCAGATGTCGGCCTATACCGGCCTGTCGGCGGACTTCCTGAAGCGGGCGGACCTGAGGGTCGACCTGTCGCGGTTCCGCAAGGAGCTGTTGCGCGACCAGCGGCGCACGGTGGGGCGCTACGACAGCCGCTTCACCGCCATCGACGTGGACGCCGCCGGCGAGAATCCGGAATACGACGCCTCCGACGTGCAGGTGTCCGGGCCGTTCATCGCCGCGGTGCATGACTATACCGAGCGCGAGCTGGGCTATCACACCGATCTGGCGTACCGGCCTTCGGGCCAGGGCATCAACCAGGCCTGGGACTGGAAGCACAAGCCGCCGGGCGCGAGCCGGCCCGCCAATGTCGCCAACACCGCCTTGGACCTGTCGGCGGCCATGCGCCAGAATCCCAGGCTGAAGCTCTATTCGCTGAACGGCTGGTACGACATGGCGACCCCGTTCTTCGGGACCGAGTACGACATCGCCCACATGCAGCTGGATCCGACCCTGCGCGCCAATGTGCGGTTCGCCTACTACCCCTCCGGGCACATGGTCTACCTGAACCCCGAGGCGCTGAAGCAGATGAAGGCCGACGTGGCGAAGTTCTACGACGACGCCAGGTAGGTCGGGTCAGGGGTTTGCAGGGCGGCCGATCCGTGGCCCCCTGCCGTCAAGACGGATTGGGGCTTTTCCAGATGCGGACTTCCTACTTTTCGAGCCTCCTGGCGTGCGCCGGGATCAGCGCCCTGCTGGCCGGCGGCGCCATCGCCGCGCCGGCGTCCCCGGCCGGGGCGAAGGTCTGGTCGGCGCAGGAGGTGGCGGCGCTGAAGACCCGCGCCATGGCCGGCGTCGACGCCCGCGCCAAGCTGGCCCAGGAGATGAACGACCAGATCTTCTCGTTCGGGGAGCTGGCGTTCCAGGAGTTCGAGACCTCGAAGTACATCACCGGCATCCTGGAGAAGAACGGCTTCACCATCGTGCGCGGGGTGGCGGGCCTGCCGACCGGATGGACGGCCACCTGGACCAACGGGAGCGGCGGGCCGGTGATCGCCGTGGGCAGCGACATCGACTGCATCCCGAAGGCCAGCCAGAAACCCGGCGTGCCGCGCCATGAACCGCTGGTCCCGGGCGCCCCCGGCCACGGGGAGGGCCACAATTCCGGCCAGGCGCTCAACGTCGTCTCCGCCCTGGCGGTGAAGGAGATCATGGAGAAGGAGCATATCGCCGGCACGCTGATGCTCTGGCCGGGCGTCGCCGAGGAGCTGGTGGCCGGCAAGGCCTACATGGTCCGCGACGGCGTGTTCAAGGGCGTGGACGCGACCATCTTCACCCATGTGGGGAACAACCTGGAGACCACCTGGGGCCAGCCCACCGGCACCGGCAACGTGTCGGTGAAATACACCTTCCACGGCGAGGCGGCGCACGCGGCCGGGGCGCCCTGGCGCGGCAAGAGCGCGCTGGACGCCGTCGAGCTGATGGATATCGGCTGGAACTTCCGGCGCGAACACCTGCGGCCGGAACAGCGCAGCCACTACGTGATCACCGACGGCGGCGACCAGCCCAACGTGGTGCCGTCGGAGGCGACGGTCTGGTACTTCTTCCGCGAACAGACCTTCGAGAACATCCAGAAGAACTACGCGCTCGGCAACCGGATGGCCGACGCCGCGGCGATGATGACCGACACCACGGTCGACCACATCGTGGTGGGCACGGCCGCGCCGCAGCACTTCAACCGGCCGATGGCCGAAGCCGCCCAGGCCAACATCGAGAAGGTGGGACTGCCCGCCTGGACCCCCCAGGAACAGGCCTTCGCCAAGGCGGTGCAGAAGAACCTGGGCGCCAAGGAGGTCGGGCTAGAGGTCAAGCTGACCGGGCTGGAGCCGCCGAAGGAGAAGCCGGAGAGCGGCGGGTCCGACGACATCGGCGACATCTCGTGGATCATGCCGACCATCACGATCCGCTATCCGTCGAACATCCCGGGCCTGCCGGGCCACCACTGGGCCAATGCGATCTCGATGGCGACGCCGGTGGCGCACAAGGGCGTGGTGGCGGGGGCCAAGGCCGAGGCGATGACCTTGCTGGACCTGATGACCACGCCCAGGCTGCTGGCCGACGCCAAGGCCTACTTCAAGGACATTCAGAACAAGGACCAGCACTACATCCCGATGCTGACCGCCGCCGACAAGCCGCAGATCCAGATCAACGCCGAGACCATGGCGAAGTACCGGCCGGAGATGCGGAAATACTACTACGATCCCAAGAAGTATCCGACCTACCTGGACCAGCTGGGGATCAAGTGGCCGCCCGTCGAAGCAGAAGCAACGGCGGCGCCGGGCGCAGACTAGGGCCGGGTCAGCCGCCCTGGGGACCGGAATAGCCGAGGTAGCCGCGCTCGACCATGCGCCGCATGGCTTCGTAGACCTCGGTGAGCTCCTCGTAATTGGCCCGCAGCTCGGCCAGCTTGGCGGCCTGGCGCGGTTCGAGACCGGAGCTGGTCTCGGTCATGTTGAGCGCTTCCTTGACCCACATCGCCCGGGCATGGGCCGCGGCGACGGCGAGGCGCTGGAACTTCTGGGCGTCGGCCTTGCCCAGCACGGCGCCGATCACCTCGCGGTTGGAGGCGAAGGCGGTCCAGTCGATCTGCTCCAGCTGTCCCCGCAGCCGGCGCTGGGCGGCGGGATCGG
>DASUIJ010000139.1:0-4240 GCA_036279815.1 Phenylobacterium sp.
CAACACCTGTTCGGACGTGCGCCGGATCTCCAGCGTGCTGGGCTACAGCATGATCGTGACGCGCCGGGACTGGACCCGGGTCGAAGACGTGAAGACTCTCCTCAGCCAGATCCAGGCCGACGGCGGCAAGGTCATCGGCACCGTCCTGAACGACTTCTGAGCCCATGGACTCCGCGATACCCCTGAGCGAGCCTCGGCGCGGCCTGCGCCTCGAGCAGACCTGGCCGCTGCTGCTCGGCCTGGCCGCGATGACCATTCCGACGATCATCAGCCTGGGCCAGCAGGTCTGGTCGAAGGAATCCGGCGCCCATGGCCCGATCATCCTGGCCACCGGCCTGTGGCTGGTCTGGCGCAAGCGCGAGGAGATCGAGGCGCTGGCGGTTCCGGGCCGGCCCTGGGTGGTCGCGCTGGGCGTCCTGCTGTCGCTGCCGCTCTACGTCTTCGGGCGGGCCTACGACTTCATGCTCTTCGAGGCGGCCGGCTGCTACGGCGCCATTCTGACCGCCCTCTACGCCCACGTCGGCGAGCGCGCCATGCTGAAGAGCTGGTTCCCGCTGCTCTATCTGGGCTTCATGGTGCCGCCTCCGGGCTGGATGATGGACCACATCACCTCGCCCCTGAAGCTGTTCGTCTCCAAGGTGGCGACCGAGGGGCTGCAGATGTTCGGCATCCCGATCATCCACCAGGGCGTGACCCTGATCGTCGCCCAGTACCAGCTGCTGGTCGAGGACGCCTGTTCGGGCATGAACTCGCTCACCGGCCTGGTGGCGATCAGCCTGTTCTACATCTACCTGCTGCGGAACGCCTCGTGGCGCTATTCGCTGCTGCTGGTCTGCCTGGTCATCCCGATCGCCGTGGTCGCCAACATCATCCGGATCGTGATCCTGGTGCTGCTGACCTACTTCTTCGGCAACGCGGTGGCCCAGGGCTTCCTGCATGAGACGGCGGGCATGGTGCTCTTCGCCACATCCCTGCTGCTCGTGTTCCTTCTCGACAACATCTTCTCCCGGATTCGGGGATGGCTGGGCCGGGCATGATCGCTAGACGGGACTTGTTGGTGGGCGGCCTCTGCCTGGGCGCCGCGGGCCTGGCCTACGGCCTGAAGCCGCGCCGGAAGCTGACCCTGCTCGGGCGCCAGAAGATGGAAGCGATCATCCCCAAGAGCTTCCCGGGCTGGTCGGCCGCCGCGGCCGAGGGCCTGGTGAAACCCAAGCTCGAGGGCCTGGCCGCGTCGCTCTACAACGAGGTCGTCCAGCGCAGCTACATCAGCGAAACCCTGAGAGCCGAGATCATGCTGCTGGTGGCCTATGGCGGCACCCAGGGCGACGTGGTCCAGCTGCACCGTCCGGAGGCCTGCTATCCGGCCCTGGGGTTCGAGATCGATTCCAAGAAGTCCGCCAAGGTGCACCTGCCCGGCGGCGCCAGCCTGCCGGCGGTGCAGATCGTGGCCTCGGCCGGCGACCGGCACGAGAACCTGGTCTATTGGACCCGCCTGGGCGAGGACCTGCCGCTCAACAGCACCGAACAGCGCAAGATCCTGCTGAAGGACGCCATGGCCGGGTTCATTCCCGACGGCGTGCTGGTCCGCGCCTCGGTGGTGGACAATGACGAGAAGCGGGGCTTCGAGACGCTTAACGCCTTCCTCCCCGCCCTGATGACGGCGGTGAAGGCCGCCAACCGCCCGGCCCTGATCGGGACGGCGCCGGCCAAGGCCATGGCGGCCGCCGGCGTCTGACGCGGTTCAGCCCTGCTCGACGATATCGAGCAGGTAGCGGCCGTAGGCGGTCTTCTCGAACAGCTCGCCCCGCGCGCGCAGCTGCTCGCGGTCGATGAAGCCCTGGGCGTAGGCGATCTCTTCCAGGCAGGCCACCTGCACGCCCTGGCGCTTCTGGACGGCGCGGACGAACTCCGAGGCCTCCACCAGGCTTTCGTGGGTGCCGGTGTCGAGCCAGGCGTAGCCGCGGGCCAGCTGCTCCACATAGAGCTCGCCGCGCTCCATATAGGCGCGGTTCAGGTCGGTGATCTCGTACTCGCCGCGGGCCGAGGGCTTCACCTGCTTGGCCAGCTCCACCACGTTCCGGTCGTAGAAGTAGAGCCCGGTCACCGCCTGCTTGGACTTCGGATGGGCGGGCTTCTCCTCCAGGCTGATGGCCTTGCCCTGCTTGTCCAGCTCCACCACGCCGTAGGCCTGGGGGGTGTCGACCTGGTAGGAGAAGATGGTGGCGCCGGTCTCCCGCGCCGCGGCGCGGGCCAGCAGCTCGGAAATCCCGGCCCCGAAGAAGATGTTGTCGCCCAGCACCAGGGCCGCCCGGTCGCCGCCGATGAACTCCTCGCCCAGCACGAAGGCCTGGGCCAGGCCCTCGGGACGGGGCTGGATCTTGTACTGGATGTTGAGGCCCAGCTCCTCGCCGGTCCCGAACAGGCGGCGGTAGTTGTCGATATATTCCGGCGACGAGATGATCAGGATGTCCCGGATGCCGGCCATCATCAGCACCGACATCGGATAATAGATCATCGGCTTGTCGTAGATCGGCAGCAGCTGCTTGTTCACCGCCAGGGTGGCGGGATGCAGCCGGGTGCCGGAGCCGCCGGCCAGGATGATACCCTTCATACTAGGTCCTCAATCGGTTTGGCCGGCCAGCAGGGTCTCGACCACCTCGGCGATGGCGGTCCGCCACGGCCGGGGCGTCACCCCGAAATCGGCCCTTAGCTTGGCGGTGTCCAGCCGGGAATTGCCCGGCCGGCGGGCTGGCGTCGGATAGGCGGAGGTCGGGATCGCCTCGACGGTCGGGACCGCGCGTCCCCGGGCCTTGGCCAGGGCGAAGACCTCGCGGGCCAGTTCGCACCAGGTCGCCTCCCCGGAATTGACGAAGTGATAGACGCCGGTCGGCGCGGCCGGGTCCTCGACCATGCGGGCGGCGATCGTGTGCAGGGCGGCGGCGATGTCGGTGGCGCTGGTCGGACAGCCGTGCTGGTCGTCCACCACGGTCAGCCGGTCCCGCGACTGGGCCATCCGCAGCATGGTCTTGATGAAGTTGGCGCCGTGCGGGCTGACCACCCAGGCGGTGCGCAGGATCACGTGGCGCGGGTTTCCCACCCGCACCGCCTGCTCGCCGGCCTCCTTGGACGCGCCATAGACGCCCAGCGGCCCGATGGGATCGTCCTCCAGATAGGGCGAGGGCTTGGCGCCGTCGAACACATAGTCGGTGGACAGGTGGATCAGCGGGACCCCGGCCCGGGACGTGGCCCAGGCCAGCGCCGCAGGGCCCAGCGCATTGACCTTCCAGGCGGTCACCGGGTCGGACTCGGCCTTGTCCACCGCCGTATAGGCCGCCGAATTGATCACCGCCGCCCAGGGCCGGGCGGCGACGAAGGCGGCGATGCTGTCTGGGTCGGCCATGTCGAGCCGGTCGCGGCCTGGAGCCACGATCTCCACGCCCTCGGGCGCCAGGCGGCGGAACTCGGTCCCCACCTGGCCCGCGCCGCCGGTCAGCAGGATCGCCTTGCCGCCGCTCATCGCCTAGCCGACCGCCAGGCCGAGGCGCTGGCCCGAATAGGTGCGCTCCACGATCGGTCGCCACCAGGCCTCGTTGTCGAGGTACCACTGGACGGTCCTCTCGATCCCGGACTCGAAGCTTTCCTGGGCCTTCCAGCCCAGTTCGCGCTCCAGCTTGGACGGGTCGATGGCGTAGCGGTGGTCGTGCCCGGGCCGGTCGGCCACATAGGTGATCTGCACACGGTGGGACTTGCCGTCGGGCCGGGGCCGCAGCCGGTCCAGGCTGTCGCAGATGCGGTGCACCACATCCAGGTTGGTCCGCTCGGCCCGGCCGCCGATGATGTAGGTCTCGCCGGGCGCGCCCGCCTCGAACACCCGGGTCAGGGCCCGGGCGTGGTCGTCCACATAGAGCCAGTCGCGCACGTTCAGCCCCTGGCCGTAGACGGGCAGGGGCTCGCCCGCCAACCCCTTGATGATCATCAGGGGGATCAGCTTCTCCGGGAAATGGTAGGGGCCGTAATTGTTCGAGCAGTTGGTGACCAGGGTCGGCAGGCCGTAGGTGTGCCGCCAGGCGCGGACCAGATGGTCGGACGAGGCCTTGGAGGCCGAATAGGGCGATCGCGGGTCGTAGGCGGTGGTCTCGGTGAAGAAGCCGTCGGGGCCCAGGGAGCCGAACACCTCGTCGGTGGAGATGTGGTGGAACCGGAACCGCTCGCGGGCCTCGGGTTCCAGCGTCTTCCAGTA
>DASUIJ010000140.1:0-2256 GCA_036279815.1 Phenylobacterium sp.
GCGGCCGCCCGGGAGGGCGCCGCCCTGGCCGAGCGGGCCCCGGTGGACCTGCGGGTCAACCTGCTGAAGGCCGACCCGGTCCGCGGGGCCAAGGCCCTGGCGCCCCTGCACGTGCAGCCGCTCGAGATCCTGCCCACCGCCTTCCGCATTCCCGCGCCCGCCGCCGCCGACCGGGCGGGTTCGGTGGAGACGATCCCGGCCTTCTCCAAGGGCTGGTTCGAGGTGCAGGACCTCGGCTCCCAGATCGCCGCCTCCTGCGCCGGACCGGTAAAGGGCGCCCAGGTGCTGGACCTCTGCGCCGGCGGCGGGGGCAAGACCCTGGCCCTGGCCGCGGACATGGGGAACACCGGCCAGATCTACGCCTATGACAGCGAGGCGCGCCGGCTGGCCGACACCATCCGGCGGGGCGACCGCGCCGGGGTCCGCAACCTGCAGATCCGCTCGCCGGTCCACGCCGACCCGCTGAAGGGCCTGGAGGGCAAGATGGACGTCGTGTTCATCGACGCGCCGTGTTCGGGCTCCGGCGCCTGGCGCCGGCATCCCGACACCAAGTGGCGGCTGACGCCCGAGCTGTTCGCCCGGCGGATGGCCGACCAGGACAGCGTGCTGCGCCTGGGCGCCGGCTTCGTGAAGCCCGGCGGCCGGATCGTCTATGTGACCTGCTCGGTCCTGCCCGAGGAGGACGAGGACCGGGTGGCGGCCTTCCTGCGCGACGTCGGCGGATACGCCGTCAGGCCCGCGACCGATCATCCCGACCTGAAACAGCACCTTACGCCGGAAGGCTTTCTGCGCCTCACCCCGGCCTCGGCCGGAACCGACGGCTTCTTCGTGGCCGTCCTCGAACGCGACAAGTAGAGACCATGACCCCCGCCCACGAACGCGTCCTGATCGTCGATTTCGGCAGCCAGGTGACCCAGCTTATCGCCCGCCGCCTGCGCGAGAGCGGCGTCTATTGCGAGATCCATCCCTTCGACAAGGTCGAGGCGATGCTGGACGCCTTCGCGCCCAAGGCGGTGATCCTGTCGGGCGGTCCGGCCAGCGTGCACGAGGACGAGAGCCCGGCGGTCACCCGCAAGGTGTTCGAGCTGGGGGTCCCGGTGCTGGGCATCTGCTACGGCGAGATGACCATGTGCGCCGAGCTGGGCGGCAAGGTCGAAGGCGGCCACACCCGCGAGTTCGGGCGCGCCGAAATCCTCATCGAGCGGGAGAGCCCGCTGCTGGCCGGCCTCGGCGACATCGGCGCCCGGGAAACCGTCTGGATGAGCCACGGCGACAAGATCACCGCCATCCCGCAGGGCTTCCACGTGGTGGCGTCCTCGGAGGGCAGCCCCTATGCGGTGATCGCCGACGAGGGGCGGCGGTTCTACGGCATCCAGTTCCATCCGGAAGTGGCGCACACCCCGCGCGGCGCGCTGATGCTGCGCAACTTCACCCACAAGATCGCGGGCCTGTCCGGCGACTGGACCATGGCCTCGTTCCGCCAGGAGATGGTGGCCAAGATCCGCGCCCAGGTGGGCGAGGGCCGGGTGATCTGCGGCCTGTCCGGCGGCGTCGACAGCTCGGTGGCCGCCGTCCTGATCCACGAGGCGATCGGCGACCAGCTGACCTGCGTCTTCGTCGACACCGGACTGCTGCGGAAGGACGAGGCCACCCAGGTGGTGACCATGTTCCGCGACCACTACAACATCCCCCTGGTGCACGTGGACGCGGGCGACCTGTTACTGGGCGAACTGGCCGGTGTCTCGGACCCGGAGACCAAGCGCAAGACCATCGGGCGGCTGTTCATCGAGGTGTTCGACCGCGAGGCGGCGAAGATCGAGGGCGCGGACTTCCTCGCCCAGGGCACGCTCTATCCGGACGTGATCGAGAGCGTCTCGGCCCGCGGCGGCCCCTCGGCGGTGATCAAGAGCCACCACAATGTGGGCGGCCTGCCGGACTTCATGAAGCTGAAGCTGGTCGAGCCCCTGCGCGAACTGTTCAAGGACGAGGTGCGGGTGCTGGGCGTGGAGCTGGGCCTGGCCCCGGCCTTCGTCGGCCGCCACCCGTTCCCCGGCCCGGGCCTGGCCATCCGCATCCCCGGTGAGATCACGCCCGAGAAGGTCAAGGTCCTGCAGGACGCCGACGCCATCTATCTGGAAGAGATCCGCAACGCCGGCCTCTACGACCAAATCTGGCAGGCCTTCACCGTGTTGCTCCCCGTGAAGACCGTTGGCGTGATGGGTGACGCCCGCACCTACGAGAACGTCCTGGCGCTGC
>DASUIJ010000141.1:0-6978 GCA_036279815.1 Phenylobacterium sp.
CGCGCCCTGACCGCGCCGCCGCAGGGCGACGACGCGGCGGGGAAAAACTTCGTGGTCGGCGTGGAAATGACCGAGAAGGCCCTGCTGTCGGCCTTCGAGACCAACGGCCTGAAGCGCCTGGAGCCGGTGAAGGGCGCCAAGTTCGACCCCCACCAGCACCAGGCGATGATGGAGCAGCCCTCCACGGAGGTGGGCGCCGGCGCGGTGATCCAGACCCTGCAGCCGGGCTACGAGCTCCTGGGCCGCCTGGTGCGTCCGGCCATGGTGGTGGTGGCGGCCAAGGGCTCCACGGGCGATTCGCCCGGCGAGGCTCCGACGGCCAATCCCTATGCCGGCCAGGGTGAACAGACCGAGGCCGACGCCGGCGCGGCGGTGGACCGCCGGGCCTGAATTCGACGCCGTCATCCCCCGGACCGCCGTTCCGACGCCCGGAGGATGACGATTGCGCCAATCATCCCAAATGAGCCGCGAACCACCCCTTCCGCGCGCGTTGGATTTCGTTAAAGTCGCAAGTCCTTTCCAGCCTGGGGCGGCGGCGACCTGATGTGCCGGCGTATGGAGACTCGGACCACATCATGAAGCTGACGATTGAGCGGGCGGCGCTGCTGAAGGCGCTGGGGCATGTGCAGAGCGCCGTGGAGCGCCGCAACACGATCCCGATCCTGTCGAACGTCCTGCTCTCCGCGGAGCGCGACCGGCTGACCTTCTCGGCCACCGACCTCGACATGGAGATCATCGACGAGGCCATGGCCCAGGTGGACCAGGCCGGCCAGATCACCGCACCGGCCCACACCCTCTACGAGATCGTCCGCAAGCTGCCGGAAGGCGCCGACGTCTCGCTGAGCTTCACCGGCGAGGACCCGCGCCTGACGGTCCAGGCGGGCCGCTCGCGGTTCAACCTGCCGGTCCTGCCGGCGGGCGACTTCCCGGTGATGTCGTCGGACGGCCTGTCCGGCCGAATCGGCGTCGACGTGAACGACCTGATCCGGCTGATCGACAAGACCAAGTTCGCGATCTCCACCGAGGAGACCCGCTACTATCTGAACGGCCTCTACCTGCACACGGTGGTGGAGGGCGGGGTGGCCAAGCTGCGCGCCGTCGCCACCGACGGCCACCGCCTGGCCCTGGCGGAGATGCTGGCGCCCGAGGGCTCGGCCGGCGCGCCCGGCGTGATCGTGCCGCGCAAGACCATCAACGAGGCGAGGCGCCTGCTGGAGGACGCCGGCGAGAGCGTCGACCTGGCGCTCAGCCCGCAGAAGGTGCGATTCGAATTCGGCGGCGCCGCCCTGACCTCCAAGGTCATCGACGGCAACTTCCCCGACTATGTCCGGGTGATCCCGCGCGACAACGACCGGGTGATGATGGTCGACAACAAGCTGTTCGCCAAGGCGGTGGACCGGGTCGCCACCATCTCGGCCGAGAAGAGCCGCTCGGTGCGCATGGCCATCGAGCCCGGCCGGGTGATCCTCACCGTCCGCAACATGGAAGCCGGCCAGGCCGTCGAAGAGATCGAGGTCGACTATGCGGGGGAAAGCTTCGAGCTCAGCTTCAACGCCCGCTACCTGCTGGACGTCACCGACCAGATCGGCGCGGAGCAGGCCGAGTTCCGCTTCGGCGGCCCCAACGACCCGGCCCTGGTGCTGGACCCCACCGACCCGGACGTCCGCTACGTGCTGATGCCGCTTCGGGTCTGACTGACGGTGGCGTCCCGGCCGAAGCGCGCAGCGCGCAAAGCCGGGGCCCCTTCGCACCGATCCATAGGGCGCGCCCCGCGCGCGTGGGGCCCCGAGAACCCGCCCGCGCGGCTCTCCGGGATGACACCTGTTGGTGCGCGGCTGGATCAGCCGCTATGACCGGCCCGTGCGCACCGCCCTCACCCATCTGACCCTCACCGATTTCCGCTCCTATGCGCGCGGCGAGATCGCGCTGGACGGGCGGCCGGTTTTCCTGGTCGGGCCCAACGGGGCGGGGAAGACCAATCTGCTGGAGGCGGTCAGCCTGCTGACCCCGGGGCGCGGCCTGCGGGGCGCGAGCCTGGCCGAGATCGGCCGCAGGCTGCCGGGCGAGGCCCAGGGCCGGGCCTGGGCGGTGGCGGCGGTCATCGCGCAGGACGGCGAGGAGATCCGGGTCGGGACCGGCCTGGAGACCGCGGGCGCGGCGCGCCGGGTGGTGCGGCTGGAGGGCGAGCCCGTGCCGCCCGGGCGGCTGGCCGACCTGCAGCGCCAGGTCTGGCTCACCCCGGCCCAGGACCGGCTGTTCCAGGAGGGGGCGGGCGACCGGCGCCGGTTCTTCGACCGCCTGGTGTTCGCCGCCCAGCCCAGCCATGCGGCCCACGCCAGCTCCTACGAGAAGGCCCAGCGGGAGCGGATGCGGCTGCTGACCGACGGCCCCGCCGATCCGGCCTGGCTCTCGGCCCTGGAGGCGCGGCTGGCCGAGGCCGGCGCCCTGATGGCCCAGGCCCGGGCGACCACCCTGGCGGCCCTGCAGGAGGAGATCGACGGGCGCGGCGACCGGCCCTTTCCGCAGGCTAGGCTCAGCCTGACCGGCGACTGGGAGCGGATGGCCGCGGAGGGGGCGGCGTTCGCCGAGATCGAGGCCCGGCTGGCCCGCGCCCTGGCGTCGGCGCGCGACCGGGACGCCGCCGCCGGCCGCGCGCTCACCGGCCCGCACCGGGGCGATCTGGCGGTGATCCACGCCGAAAAGGACCGGCCTGCGTCGGAATGCTCCACCGGTGAGCAGAAAGCCCTGATTCTGAACCTGATTCTGGCGCAATCCGCGCGTCTTTCGCGTGCAGAATCATCGCCAAACCCTATATTGTTGCTGGACGAAGTCGCAGCGCACCTGGACCGCCGCCGGCGGGCCGCTCTGTTCGACGAAATCGAGGCGCTCAAGCTCCAGGCCTTCCTGACCGGCACGGACGAGCACCTGTTCGAAGATTTGAAAGGCCGGGCCCAGGGCGTCCATGTGGATGGCTCCAGCCTGGCGATTCTGGATACCGAATGACCGACGAGACGCAGACCCCCGATCCCACCGCCGAGCACGCCGGCCAGGCCGAGTACGGCGCGGAGTCCATCAAGGTGCTGAAGGGCCTGGACGCGGTGCGCAAGCGGCCGGGCATGTACATCGGCGACACCGACGACGGCTCGGGCCTGCACCACATGGTCTACGAGGTGGTGGACAACGCCATCGACGAGACCCTGGCCGGCTGGGCCAGCCGGGTCGAGGTGATCCTCAATCCCGACGGCTCCTGCACGGTGACCGACGACGGCCGCGGCATCCCCACCGACATCCACGAGGGCGAGGGCGTCTCGGCGGCCGAGGTCATCATGACCCAGCTGCACGCCGGCGGGAAATTCGACCAGAACTCCTACAAGGTGTCCGGCGGCCTGCACGGCGTGGGCGTCTCGGTGGTGAACGCGCTGTCGGACTGGCTGCGCCTGAAGATCTACCGCGGCGGCAAGGCCTACGAGATGGAGTTCCGCCGCGGCGACGCGGTCTCGCCCCTGATCGTCACCGGCGACGCGCCGCTGCGCGAGAACGGCGACTTCCTGTCGGGCACCGAGGTCACCTTCCTGCCCTCGACCGAGACCTTCGCCTTCATCGACTTCGACCGGAAGACCCTGGAGCACCGCCTGCGCGAGCTGGCCTTCCTGAACTCCGGCGTGACCATCTGGCTGAAGGACAACCGCGAGGCCGAGCCCTTCGTGGAGGTCATGCACTACGAGGGCGGCATCGAGGCCTTCGTGCGCCACCTGGACAAGGCCAAGACCCCGATCCTCAAGACCCCCATCGTGGTCCGCGGCAAGCGCGAGAACGTGGAGCTGGACCTGTCGCTCTGGTGGAACGACGGCTACCACGAGAACGTCCTGTGCTTCACCAACAACATCCCGCAGAAGGACGGCGGCACCCACCTGGCGGCGTTCCGCTCGGCCCTGACCCGCATCATCACCGGCTATGCGGAGAGTTCGGGCGCCGCCAAGCGCGAGAAGGTCACGCTGTCGGGCGAAGACGCCCGCGAGGGCCTGACCTGCGTGCTTTCGGTCAAGGTGCCGGACCCCAAGTTCTCCTCCCAGACCAAGGACAAGCTGGTCTCCTCCGAGGTTCGCCCGGCCGTCGAGGGCCTGGTGGGCGAGGGGATCGGCTCGTGGTTCGAGGAACACCCGGTCGAGGCCAAGCTGATCGTCAGCAAGATCGCCGAGGCCGCCGCCGCCCGTGAAGCGGCCCGCAAGGCCCGCGACCTGACCCGGCGCAAGACCGCCCTCGACATCTCCTCCCTGCCCGGCAAGCTCGCCGACTGCCAGGAGCGCGATCCGGCCAAGTCCGAGATCTTCCTGGTGGAGGGCGATTCCGCCGGCGGCTCGGCCAAGCAGGCCCGCAACCGCGAGAACCAGGCGGTGCTGCCCCTGCGCGGCAAGATCCTGAACGTGGAGCGCGCCCGCTTCGACCGCATGCTGGGCTCCGACCAGATCGGCACCTTGATCACGGCGCTCGGCGCCGGCATCGGCCGCGACGATTTCGACATCGAGAAGGTGCGCTACCACAAGATCGTGGTGATGACCGACGCCGACGTCGACGGCGCCCACATCCGCACCCTGCTGCTGACCTTCTTCTACCGGCAGATGCCGGAGATCATCGAGCGCGGGTACCTCTATATCGCCCAGCCGCCGCTCTATAAGGCCACCAAGGGCAAGTCCTCGCGCTACCTCAAGGACGACCCGGAGATGGAGTCCTACCTCACCGACGAGGGCGTGGACGGCGCGGTGCTGCAGCTGGCCTCCGGCGAGCGGCTGGTGGGCGCGGACCTGCTGTCCCTGGTGCAGACCGCCCGCGGGGCCAAGGCCAATATCGAGCGCCTCGCCGCCCGGGCTCCGGCCTTCGCGGTGGAGCAGGCGGCCCTGGCCGGCCTGCTGGCCGAGGGCGGCGACGTGGCCAAGGCCGCCAGCCGCCTGGACCTCTACGCCGAGGAGGGCGACGGCGCCTGGTCCGGCGAGGCCGCCGCCGGCGGCGGCTACCTGTTCACCCGCGTGAAGCGGGGCGTCAGCGAGCGCGTGGTGCTGGACGAACTGCTGCTGCACGCCGCCGACGCGCGGCGCCTGGCCGAACGCTCCCTGGCCCTGGCCGAGACCTTCTCGTCGCCGGCCACCTATACCCGCCGCGACAAGACGGTGACCGTGCGCGGGCCGATCGACCTGGTGGGCGCGGTCATGGACGCCGGCCGCCGCGGCCTGGCCATCCAGCGCTACAAGGGCCTGGGGGAGATGAACCCCGACCAGCTGTGGGAAACCACCCTGGACGCCGACGCCCGCACCCTGCTGCAGGTCAAGGTCAACCACGCCGACGACGCCGACGACATGTTCACCCGGCTGATGGGCGACCTGGTCGAACCCCGCCGCGAGTTCATCCAGGAAAACGCCCTGGACGCCGAGGTCGACGTCTAGGCCGCGGGGGGCCTCGCCCCCGACCACGCGCCAGCGCGACAAGGTCGTCGTGGCCAGGTCGGCAAAGGGTGGCAAGCGGACGTCTCGACGCTAAGCTGACCCATGACCGCTCCGCCCCTCTCGATATTGTTCGATCTCGACGGCACCGTCGTCGACTCCCAGCCCGGCATCCTGGCGAGTTGCCGCGCCGCGCTCCGCTCGCTGGGGCATCGGCCCGACACCCTGGACATCGGCCATCTGATCGGCCCGCCGCTGGAAGAGGTGTTCGCCCAGGTGCTGGGCCGGTTCGGCGACGACCGTGTGGCCGAGGCCGTGCTCGCCTATCGTGACCACTATGGATCGGCCGGCTTCCTCGAGACGACGGTCTATCCAGGCCTTGCGGCCGCCCTGGACCAGCTCCTGGCCCTGAAGGCGAAGCTGTACATCGCCACCTCGAAACGGACGATCTTCGCCGAGCGGATTCTGGAGCACCTCGGCTTCATCGATCTGTTCACCGGCGTGCACGGCTCCGAGCCCGGCGGCGCCGTCGACCGGAAGGCCGACCTGATCGCCGATGTGCTGCGGCGACATGAGCTGAGCGCGGACCGATGCCTGATGGTCGGCGACCGGCGCCAGGACGTGGAGGGCGCACGGACGAACGGTGTTTCGACGGTCGGCGTCCTGTGGGGCTATGGCGACCGCGATGAACTGGAGTCCGCCGGCGCCCTGCACATCGCCGCGCGCCCCGCCGAGCTGATCGCGATCGCGGAAGCCCACGGCGGAAGGCCAGGGGCCCCATAGCGCCCCTGAGCGTCCGGAACCGGCGGGGAGCCGACGTTGCGCCCGTGCGCGCCTGACGCTTCTATGCCTACGAGGAAACAGACCTGACGCAGGCGCGGGGCGACGCCTGCTTGCCTTTGGACGGTCCGAATGGCGGTTAGAACCGGCAGCTGCCTTTGTGGCGCGAGAGCCTATGAAATCGACGGAGAGATCGATGCGGTGTGGGTCTGCCACTGCTCGCTCTGCCGAAAAGCCTCCGGCTCGAACGGCAACGCGATTCTCATCGTGCCCAGGCGCCAGTTTCGCTGGGTGAAGGGCGAGGATCACGGCGTCACCTTCGCACTCCGCGCGACGTACACGATCACCCGCTGCAAGACCTGCGGTACGCCGCTTCCCGCCGAAGCCGACGAGGCCAACATCTATGTCACGGCGGGGACGCTGGACGCTCCGCTCGGCAAGGGTGTTCGGACCCACCTGTTCTGCGCTTCCCGAGCGGACTGGGACCGTGACGAACCCGACGCGCGCTACTTCGAGGAGCGCTCCACCGGGTCGGGATGACACACGGCGGATCGTTGGAACGTCCGCTTCCGGGCACCGTAGGACGGGCCGATCAGCGTCGGGTGAATGTCGCTTCGTCGGCAGCCTTCCGATGTCAACTGGCGCCGAGCTGACTGAGGTTCGCTAGCGAGCAACTCGGCCCCGTATTCATCGCCTCAGCTGACGTGATGACTAGCGCCATTTTCGCAGCGATCAGGCGAGGGAGCGCCAGCCGGGAGGTGGA
>DASUIJ010000142.1:0-5842 GCA_036279815.1 Phenylobacterium sp.
ACCCTGTCGATGATCGAGACCGCCATGGACCTGACCCACGGCGAGGCCCCGGCCGCGGTGGTGCGCGAGATCCTGGCCGCCGGCCGCGAGATGCTGAACGAGCCCGTGGAGCCGCTGCCCGGCGTCGATCTCGCCCTGGCGCAGCTTTCCGAGCGCTACCGTCTGGTGCTGATCACCAAGGGCGACCTGCTGCACCAGGAACAGAAGCTGGCGGCGTCGGGCCTCGGCGACCTGTTCGTGGCGGTGGAGATCGTCAGCGAGAAGGACGCCTCGACCTATGACCGCGTCTTCGCCCGCCACGGCACCGGGGCGGGGCAGGCGGCCATGTGCGGCAACTCCATGCGCTCCGACATCCTGCCGGCGCTCGAGGCGGGCGCATGGGCCGCTCACGTGCCCTATCCGCTGACCTGGGCGCACGAGGTGGCCGAGGCGCCGCAGGACCATCCGCGGTTCGCGGAGCTGGCCACGATCTCCGACCTGCCGGGCTGGCTGGCGCGGGTGACGGAAAACCTTCGCGGCTGACGTCACAGAAGCGGTCTCCGCATCGTCCTTGGGGCGTATGTCGGAGAAAATCATGTCGCGCATCGTCATCGCGGTCCTCGCCGCGATCCTGGGCCTCAACGGACTGGTCATGCTGTTCGCGTCCTTCTGGTGGTACAACGCCGTGCCCGGCGTCCCCGCCACGGGCGCCTTCAATCCGCACTTCGTCCGCGACATCGGCATGGCCTATCTGGTCGCCGCCGGCGGCCTGGCCTGGTTCCTGTGGCGCCCCGCTCAGGGCTGGCCGGCCCTGGTCGGGGCGGCCGCCTTCCTGACCCTTCACGCCTCGATCCATGTGTTCGACGCCACCTGCGGCGGCGACGCCGTGGCCGCCACCCTCCGCGATTTTCCCGGCGTCTATCTCCCCGCCCTGGCGACCGCCTGGATCGCCGTCGCCCGCCGCCCCGCCTGAAAGGACAATGCGATGCTGAAAGCCATCCTCAACCGCCGGATCGACGGTTTCGAGCGCGCCTGGAACTATGACGCCAGCTATATGCGAGCCCTCTTGCGGGCCAGCCTGGGAAGCTTCCTGAAGTTCTCGCTGGTGACCGGCATGACCGACCGCAAGGCGGCTCCGGCCGAGGCGCTGGCGGCGGCCGGCATCGTCGGCACGCTGGTCGAGGACTGCGGCCCCTGCACCCAGATCTCCACCGACATGGCCGCGGCCGGCGGGGTGGCGCCGCAGGTGCTGCGGGCGATCCTGGCCGGAGACGAGGCGGCCATGGGCGAGACCGCCGCCCTGGCCTACCGCTTCGCCAGGGCCAGCCTGGCCCGGGACATGGAAACCTGCGACCCGTTGCGCGACGAGATCGTTCGCCGTTGGGGCGAGAAGGGCCTGACCGCGATCGCCCTTAGCCTGACCACGGCGAGGATCTATCCGACGGTCAAATACGCCCTGGGCTACGGCAAGACCTGCTCGCGGGTCACGGTGAAGGGCGAGCCCGCCCCAGTGGCCCACCCGGCGCTCGCGGCCTAGAAGGACAGGGTCATGGACCGTTCCGCCGACGTCGAGACCTTCGAGGCCCAGCGCCCGCGCCTGCGCAGGCTGGCCTACCGCATGCTGGGCTCGGTGGCCGAGGCCGAAGACGTGGTCCAGGACGCCTGGCTGCGCTGGACCACGGCCGGCGACGACGTGGCCGATCCGGTCGCCTGGCTGGTGCGGGTGACCAGCCGCCTGTGCATCGACCGCATGCGCTCCGCCAGGGCGCGGCGCGAGGTCTACAAGGGCCCGTGGCTGCCCGAGCCGCTGATCGAGGACCTGGCGGCGGACCCGCTGGAGCGCGCCGAGGACGTCTCGGTCGCTTTTCTGCTGGCGCTGGAGCGGCTCTCCCCCCTGGAGCGGGCCGTGTTCCTGCTGCACGACGTATTCGACGCCGACTATGCCGAGGTCGCCGAGACCCTGGGCCGAAACGAGGCCGCGGTGCGCCAGCTCGCCAGCCGGGCCCGGGTCCACGTGCAGGAGGCGCGGCCGCGCTTCACCGTCAGCCAGGAGGAGGCCTCCAGGCTCGCCGCGGCCTTCATGGCCGCTGCCGCCAAGGGCGACATGAAGGCCCTGTCCGCCGTGCTGGCGGAGGATGCGGTGATGGTCACGGACGGCGGCGGCAAGCGCAGCGCCTCCCTGCGTCCGCTGATCGGCCGCGAGGACATCGTGCGCCTCATCGAAGGCCTGGCCTGGCGCCAGGGGAGCCCGTTCTGGCCGCTCAGCTTCCGCGCCGTGCGTATCAACGGCTATCCCGGCGTGATCATGGAGCGCGAGGACGGCCCGATGACCGTCGCCTTCGAGCCCGGCCCCGACGGCAGGCTGGCCGGCGTCTACACGGTGCGCAATCCCGACAAGCTGGCGCACCTGACGTATTGAGGATTGTCGACCGCCCGCCCGGTAGCGCCTAGATAAGGGCGTGCGCTTCGACGACCGCTTCATCGACGAGATCAAGTCCCGCCTTCGCCCATCCGACGTGATCGGGCGAACGGTGAAGCTGCAGAAGCGTGGCCGGGAGTATGTCGGACTGTCGCCCTTCACCAAGGAGAAGACGCCCTCCTTCTACGTGAACGACGACAAGGGCCAGTTCTTCGACTTCTCCGCCAACAAGAGCGGCGACCTGATCACCTTCGTGCAGGAGACCGAGAGGCTTTCGTTCTCCGAAGCCGTCGAGAAGCTGGCGGCCGAGGCGGGGCTGGCCCTGCCCGAGGTCGATCCGCGCTCGGCCGAGCAGGAGAAGGTGCGCCAGGGCCTCTCCGAATGGCTGGAGACCGCCGCGCTCTGGTTCGAGGCGGAGTTGCGCCGGCCCGTCGGCCGCGAGGCCCGCGCCTATCTGGAGCGGCGCGGTCTGCCGGAGGGGGAATGGGCGCGGTTCCGGCTGGGCTATTCCCCCGGCGGCCGTACGGCCCTGAAGGACTACATGATCGCCAAGGGCGCCCGGCCGCACGAACTGATCGAGTCGGGCCTGCTGATCGCGCCGGAGGACGGCGGCCAGCCCTACGACCGGTTCCGCGATCGCATCATGTTCCCGATCACCGACGCGCGGGGCCGGGTGGTGTCGTTCGGCGGCCGCGCCCTCGATCCCAAGGCCCGCGCCAAGTACCTGAACGGGCCGGAGACCGGCCTCTTTCACAAGGGCAACGTGCTCTATGGCCTGGCGGAATCCCGCAAGATCATCGCCGTCGCCCCCTCCAACGAGACTCCGCCCCTGGCCGTGGTCGAGGGCTACATGGACGCCATCGCCTGCCAGCGGGCCGGCATCGCCGCCGTGGCGCCCATGGGCACGGCCCTGACCGAGGAGCAGATGGAGCTGCTCTGGCGCCATCACCCCGAGCCGACCCTCTGCTTCGACGGCGACCGGGCGGGGGTGGCCGCCGCCTCCCGTTCCATCGACCGTGCGCTGCCGCTGCTGAAACCCGGCAGAAGTTTCCGCTTCGCCATCGTCACCGGCGGCAAGGACCCCGACGAGGTGCTGCGGGAGCAGGGGCCCGCCGCGTTGCGCGCCCAGCTCGCCGAGACCACGCCGTTCGTCGAGGCCCTGTTCACCCGCGAGCACGACCTTGAGCCCCTGGACACCCCCGAGCGGCGGGCGGGCCTGAAGGCGCGCCTGCGTCACGCGGCCGGCCTCATCGCCGACAAGGATCTGCAGCAGGCCTATCGCGAGGATCTGCTGCGACGGTTCGACGCGGCCTCGCCCCAGCCTGTAAGGCAGCAGGGCGGCGGGTCGGGGCAGGGCTGGACGCCCGATCCCAACTGGAAAAAAGGCGGCAAGCGCAAGGAGTGGATCGATCCGGCGCCCACGGCCCTGGGGCGCACGGCGGCCCGGCGGCTGGCCCATTCGCTCGATCTCGTCCCCGCCGCCCTCGCCAAATATGTCATCACCGATCCCACGGTGCTGGACGACCATCTCGAGGACGCCCTGACCGCCAAAGGGTTCGGCGACGAAGCGCTCTCCGAATTGACGAGGGAAATCATCCGCCTGCGCTTGGAAGCCGAACACCTTGACTCGCAGGCCCTCACACGCCATCTGGCCTCGTGCGGGTTTAGCAACCTTCTGACAGACATCGACCGGGCCGCTGCGACATCGAGCGCGCCCATCCTGAAATCGGATGTCTCCCTCGAAGCCGCTAGATCGCAGTGGTCGCAGGCTTTCGCCCGCCTTTCGAGGTTGGCGGCGCTCGACGAGGCTATAGCCGCCGCCAAGGGGAACCTGGGCGTGCGATCGGCTATGGAGACCCTCGAGCGCCTGAAAGGCGAACGCGACACGCTGAAACGCGCGATCAGGGACTGGAACGAATAGGGCGGATGACGGGTCGTTAAGCAGGCGCCCCCGATTAGACCGCCGTTCACCATCTTCGGCCCGACCCTTGCACGGGGGTTGCGGTCGAATCCGGAGACTTAGATGAGCACCACGACCGCTGAAGCGGAAACGCCCGAAACCACTGGCGGCGACGGCCCGCTGCTCGACCTTACCGATGCCGGCGTCAAGAAGTTCATCAAGCAGGCCAAGGCCCGCGGCTACGTCACCATGGACGAGCTGAACAAGGTGCTGCCGAGCGAGGAAGTCACCTCCGAGGCGATCGAAGACACCTTGGCCATGCTGTCCGAAATGGGCGTCAACGTCGTCGAGGCGGAAGAAGACGCCGAGGGCGGCGAGGTCGCGGTCCGCGAAGAGGCTGCGGTCGTCGAAACCCCGAAGGAAGCCGCCTACGACCGCACCGACGACCCGGTGCGGATGTACCTGCGCGAGATGGGCTCTGTGGAGCTGCTCTCCCGCGAAGGCGAAATCGCCATCGCCAAGCGCATCGAGGCCGGCCGCGACACCATGATCCGCGGTCTGTGCGAAAGCGCGCTGACCTTTGAAGCCATCATGGTCTGGCGCGAGGAGCTCGGCACCGGCCGCATTCTGCTGCGCGAGGTCATCGACCTCGAACAGACCTATGGCGGGGTCAACGCCGCGGCCGCCGAACAGCTGGCGGCCGAAGCCCCGGCCGTGGTCGAGGAGGAATCCGCCGAGGTCACCGAGGACGGCGAGGCCGTCGCCAAGGGCGAGAGCGACGACGACGACGATTTCGACGACGGCGCCGGTCCGACCATCAGCGCCATGGAAGGCGAACTGCGTGAAGGGGTCATGGCGACCCTGGACGCCATCGCCTCCGAGTTCGACAGCTTCCGCGCCCTGCAGGAAAAGCTCGTCGGCAAGCGCCTGAAGGGCGAAGACCTCTCCGACGCCGACCGCAAGGCCTATGAGACGGCCTCCGTGGCCATCGTCCAGCACCTGAAGACCCTGAAGCTGAACAACAACCGCATCGAGGCTCTGGTCGAGCAGCTCTATGCGATCAACAAGCGGCTGATGGGCCTGGAAGGCCGGCTGCTGCGCCTGGCCGACAGCTACGGCATCTCGCGCAATGAATTCCTGCGCGCCTATTTCGGCTCCGAGCTGAACCCGGCCTGGACCGATCAGGTCAAGACCATGGGCGTGCGCTGGACCAAGTTCGCCGAGAACGACGCCGGCCAGATCGGCGATATCCGCACCGAGATCGCCGCCCTGGCCACCGAGACCGGCGTTCCGATCGACGACTACCGCCGCATCGTCCAGACCGTTCAGAAGGGCGAGCGCGAGGCGCGTCAGGCCAAGAAGGAGATGGTGGAAGCCAACCTCCGCCTGGTGATCTCCATCGCCAAGAAGTACACGAACCGCGGCCTGCAATTCCTTGATCTTATTCAGGAAGGCAATATCGGCCTGATGAAGGCGGTGGACAAGTTCGAGTACCGCCGCGGCTACAAGTTCTCGACCTACGCCACCTGGTGGATCCGTCAGGC
>DASUIJ010000143.1:0-4621 GCA_036279815.1 Phenylobacterium sp.
GCCTCAACGCCCCCGTGGGCTTCGCCGAGCTGGTGGCCGCCAAGATCGCCGCCATCACCCATCTGCCCTTCGTGACCGCGCCCAACAAGTTCGAGGCCCTGGCCGCGCACGACGCCATGGTCTTCAGCCATGGCGCGATCAACACCATGGCCGCCGGCCTGTTCAAGATCGCCAACGACATCCGCTTCCTGGGCTCGGGCCCGCGCTCGGGCCTGGGGGAACTGGCCCTGCCGGAAAACGAGCCCGGCTCCTCGATCATGCCGGGCAAGGTCAACCCCACCCAGTGCGAGGCCCTGACCATGGTCTGCGCCCAGATCTTCGGCAACAACGCCACCATGACCTTCGCCGGCGCCTCGGGCCATTTCGAGCTCAACGTCTTCAACCCGGTGATGGCCTACAACTTCCTGCAGTCCTGCCGCCTGATGGCGGACTCGGCGGTCTCGTTCACCGACCACTGCGTCGTCGGCATCGAAGCCCGGGAGGACAACATCAAGGCCGCGCTGGACCGCTCCCTGATGCTGGTCACCGCGCTGGCCCCCAAGATCGGCTACGACGCCGCCGCCAAGATCGCCAAGACCGCCCACAAGAACGGCACCACCCTGCGCGAGGAGGCCGTCGGCGGCGGCTACGTGACGAACGAGGAGTTCGACGCCGTGGTGCGGCCGGAGAACATGATCCACCCGGGGTGATCGACACCCGGCGCGCGGGCGCCTGAGCCTGGCCTACATCCGTCGGGCGACGGCGAAGTCGGCCAGGTCTTCGAGGGCCGGCCGCCAGGGGCTCGAGGCGCCGAATTCCGCCAGGGCCGCCTTGGCGCCGACCGCGTACTGGGCGGCCAGGTCGAGGGTGGAGACCAGGGAGCCGGTCTCCGCGATCAGGCCGCGCGCACGCTGGAAATCCTCGTCGGTCTGTTCGCGGCGCGCCACGGCCCGGTCCCAGAACGGCTTCTCGGCCGGGCCGGTGCGGGCGATGGCCAGCAGCAGCGGCAGGGTCGCCTTGCCTTCCCGGAAGTCGTCGCCGGGGTTCTTGCCCAGTTCTTCGCTGGCGCCGGAATAGTCGAGCGCGTCGTCCACCAGCTGGAAGGCGAGCCCCAGGTTCTGACCGTACTTGCGCAGCGCCTTGCACTGCTCGGCCGTGGCGCCGGCCGACACTCCGCCCGCCTCGGCCGCCGCGGCGAACAGCTCTGCGGTCTTGGCCCTGATGATATCGAGATAGGTTTCCTGCGGCAGGTTCAGGTCATGGGCGCGGGTGAGCTGAAGCACCTCGCCCTCGGCGATCACCCGGCTGGCGCGGGCCAGGATCTCCAGGGCCTGCATGGAACCCGCCTCGACCATCAGCTCGAAGGAGCGCGCGAACAGGAAATCGCCCACCAGGACGCTGGCCGGCGCGCCCCAGATCAGGTGGGCCGCCACCTTGCCCCTGCGAAGCTCCGAGGAGTCCACGACGTCGTCGTGCAGCAGGGTCGCGGTGTGGATGAACTCCACCGCCGCCGCCAGTTTCAGGCAGGCGTCGTCCCGCGCCCCGGCCACCCGGGCCGCGGCGATGGTGAGCAGCGGGCGCAGCCGCTTGGCCGATCCGCCGATCAGATGCTCGGCGAGCGCCGGGATCACGGACACCGGGCTCTGCATGCGGTCGCGGATCAGCGCGTCCACGCCCGCCATGTCCGGGCGCGCGAGGACCATCAACCCGTCGATGGAAACGGGCTTGGGCACGACCGCGGCGCTGGCTGCGTCCACAAGGACTCCTGTCTTTGGAATGGCGCCGGAGGGGGAGGACGCCATTTGCGGGGACAATGCGGACGCGATAAGGCACGGTCAAGGACAGCACAAGGCGCGCCTCACGCATCGGGACCCATGAGCCAGCCGATACCCGCGCCCGAGCCTGAAGATCGCACCGCAGATCGCCTGCTGGACGGGCGCCTGATCCTGCTCCAGCCGGCCAAGGGCTATCGCGCCGGAATGGACGCCGCCCTGCTGGCCGCGGCCTGCGACGCCCGGCCCGGATCGCGGGTCCTGGAGGCCGGCTGCGGCCCGGGCGGGGCCCTGCTCGCCGCGGCGCTCAGATGTCCCGAGGCCCTGTTCACCGGCGTCGAGCGCAATCCCGAGGCCGCAGCCCTGGCCCGCGTCAATATCGAGCGCAACGGCCTGGCCGGCCGGGTGGAGATCGTCGAGGCCGATATCGCGCAGCCCTTCGCCCGGCTGGGCCTCGCCCCGTTCGACGCGGCGCTGGCGAACCCGCCGTTCTTCGACGATCCCGGCGCCCTGCGCGCGCCGCATCCGTCCAAGCGCGAGGCCTGGATGGCCGAGGGCGGGCTGGCGGCCTGGACCGGCTTCCTCGCCAAGGCCGTTCGCGAGGGCGGAAGCATCACCCTGATCCACCAGGCCGAGCGGCTGGGCGACATCCTGGCCCTGCTCTCGCCCAAATGCGGCTCCTTCCAGGTCCGCCCCGTCCATCCCCACGCCGACGCCCCGGCCAAGCGGGTGCTGGTGCGCGCGATCAAGACCGGCAAGGCCCCCCTGCGCCTGCTGCCCGCCCTGGTCCTGCACCCCCGGCAGGGCGCCAAGCACACGCCCGAGGCCGAGGCGATCCTGCGCGGCGAAGCGTCGCTGGCCTGGCTGTAGGCCCCCGGACCTTGCGTGGCGCGGCCACGCGCCGATAGTCCACGGGAATCATTTCGTGCCGCCAAGGTGATCATGCGTCCCGTCCTCGCCGTCTCCCTCGCCCTGGCCTGCCTGGCCGGCCCTGCCCTCGCCGCCCCCGCCCATCCGCGCGACCGCGAGATCAAGGACGCCGACACCCGGGCCTGGTGGCATACGACGGAAGCGCTGTCCGGCGACGCCATGGAGGGCCGCGACCTCGCCTCCCCCGGCTATGACCGCGCCGCCAGACTGGTGGCCGACCGCTTCAAGGCCGCGGGCCTGAAACCGGCCGGCGAGAACGGGACCTGGTTCCAGGAGGTCCCGCTGCACGAGGTCGAGGTGGTCAAGGCCGGGACCGGCTTCACCCTGATCCGCGACGACGGCGCCGAGGTTCCGCTGGCCTTCCTGCACCAGATCAGCGTTCGCGCCGCGGACGACCTGCCCTCCATGGTCCAGGCCCCGCTGGCCTTCCGAGGCTATTGCGCGCCCGAGGCCATGACCGAGGTGCGCGGCAGGATCGCGGTCTGCTTCAACACCCGGCGCAACGGCCAGACCACCTCGGCCGCCCGCGCCAAGGCCGCCCAGGCCGCCGGAGCCCTGGCCATCCTCCAGGTGGACGATCCCGGCTTCACCCTCGAGCCGCCCCGCTGGCCCGCCGCCTACGCCCGCACCATCGCCTTCGCCGACGCCGCGCCGAGCCCGGGCTTCGTCGGCATGACGCTCAGCGCCGAGGCCTTCGCCACCTTGATCGAAGGCTCCGGCCGTGACGGGGCGGCGATCCTGGCCGACGGCGGAGCCCAGCGCCCGCTGGAGAGCTTCGACATTCCCGCCCGCCTGCGCGCCACCTTCGCCCTGGCGACCCGGGACTACAGTTCCAGGAACGTGCTGGCCGTCCTGCCCGGGACCGACCCCACCCTCGCGCCGGAGCATCTGGTGGTCTCAGCCCACCTCGACGGCTACGGCTTTGGCGAGCCGGTCGCCGGCGACGGGCTCTACAACGGCGCCCTGGACGACGCGGCCTATGTGGCCCTGCTGGTCCGCCTGGCCGAGCGCCAGAAGGGCCACGGCTATCGCCGCAGCGTGCTGTTCGCGGCTTTCACGGGCGAGGAAAAGGGCCTGCTGGGCGCCAACTGGTTCGTCCGCCATCCCACGGTCGATCCCCAGGGCCTGGTCGCCGACATCAACCTCGACCAGCTGCGCCCGCTGTTCCCCCTGAAGATCCTCACCGCCCTGGCCGTCGACGACACCAGCCTGGGCGACACCGCCCGCCAGGTCGCCGGCGGCATGGACATCCAGATCCGCCCCGACGGCGAGACCGAACGCGGCCTGCTCCAGCGCGCCGACCACTGGCCGTTCATGGGCGTCGGCGTTCCCGCCATCGGCTTCATCTTCGGCTACGACCCGGGAACCGAGGCCGAGGCCCGCTACCGCGAATGGTACCAGGTCCGCTACCACCGCCCCCAGGACGACCTGGGCCAGCCGATGGACTTCGGGGCCGCCGCCAAATTCAACAGCTTCTTCTACAAGCTCACCCAGGCCGTAGCCGACGCCGACACGCGGCCGACCTGGAAGCCCGAGAGCGCCTATCGGCCCAGGCCCTAGGGCATGGATGGCCCCGCGACGCCCAAAACGAAAAGGCCCGGGCGTGAACCCGGGCCTTCCCATGTCTCGGCTGACGCCGGCGCCTAGTTGCGCGAGGTGTCGACCAGCTTGTTCTTGGTGATCCAGGGCATCATGGCCCGCAGGCGGCCGCCCACTTCCTCGATCTGGTGCTCGGAGTTGCGGCGGCGGGTGGCCTTGAAGCTGGGCTGACCCACCATGTTCTCCGCCATGAAGTCGCGCACGAAGCGGCCCGACTGGATGTCCTCCAGCACGCGCTTCATCTCGGCCTTGGTGTCCGGCGTCACGATGCGCGGGCCGGTCACGTACTCGCCGTACTCGGCGGTGTTGGAGATCGAGTAGTTCATGTTGGCGATGCCGCC
>DASUIJ010000144.1:0-4669 GCA_036279815.1 Phenylobacterium sp.
GGGCTTTCGGCAGGCGGGCGTGAGAGGCTAAAAGGGCGGCCCGCTCGAAATCCGGACCCTGCCCCATGCAACTCTTCCTCGACACCACCGACGTCAGCGTCATCAAGGACCTGGCGCGCACCGGCCTGGTCGACGGGGTCACCACCAATCCCTCCCTGATCGCCAAGTCCGGCCGCCCCATGCTGGATGTGATCGCCGAGATCTGCGACCTGGTCGAGGGCCCGGTGAGCGCCGAGGTCGCCGCCAGCGACGTGGCCGGAATGCTGGCCGAAGGCGCCAAGCTGGCCGCCATCGCCACCAATGTGGTGGTCAAGGTCCCGCTGACCCGCGAAGGGCTGACCGCGACCGCGGAGTTCGCGGTCCAGGGCATCCAGACCAACGTGACCCTGTGCTTCTCCGCCGCCCAGGCCCTGCTGGCCGCCAAGGCCGGCGCGACCTACATCTCGCCCTTCCTGGGCCGGCTGGACGACCATGGCGGCAACGGCGTCGACCTGGTCGGCGAGATCCGCGCGATCTACGACAACTACGAATTCGACACCGAGATCCTCGCCGCCTCGATCCGCAGCGCGGCCCACGTGACCGCCGCGGCCCTGGCCGGAGCCGACTGCGCGACCATCCCGCCGAACGTTTTTCTGGACCTCTTCAAGCACCCGTTAACCGAGAAGGGGCTTGATCAATTCCTCAGCGACTGGGCCAAGACGGGCCAGTCCATCCTGTAGAAACGGGGACTTGCATGGACTTGATCGGACCTGCGGCGAAACAAGACGCGCTGGGGCCCGAGGAGGTCCGTCGTTTCCTGTCCGACAATCCGGAATTCCTCAAGGACGACGGCGCCCTGCTGGCCGAGCTGGGCCTGAGGCCCGACGCCGCCAATGTGGTCGATTTCGGCCCCGCGGCCCTGGCCCGGGTGCACGAGGCCCACAAGCGCGAGAGCCGGGCGCGCAAGTATCTGGAGGCCACGGCGCGGGCGAACTTCGCCGCCCAGGCCCAGACCCACGGGGCGGTGGTCGACCTGCTGGACGCCCGCAATCACGCCGACCTGGCGCGTCGGGTGGACGAGCTGGCCCAGCTCCGTTTCGGCCTCGGCGCCGGGGTGGTCGCCCTGGAAGGCCCCGAGCGCACCCCCGCCGGCTGGCGGATCATGCCCGAGGGCGGCATCGACATGGTGATCGGCCATCAGCGGGTGGCCCTGATGGGCTTCCAGCCCACGGCGCTGGGCCTGTTCGGCGAGCGGGCGCCGGAGATCAGGTCCATGGCCATGGTGCGCATGGCGATCTGGGAGCCGGCGCGCAGCGGCCTGCTGGCCTTCGGCTCCACCGATCCCGACGCCTTCACCGCCGACATGGGCGCCGAACTGGTGGCGTTCCTGGCCCGGGTGGTCGAGCGCACGGCGGAGCGGTGGCCCGTCCTGTGACGCAAGCCCCGTGACCCCCGCCCGCGCGGCGCTCCAGCAATGGCTGGAGCATCTCGCCAAGGAACGGCGGGCCTCGCCCCGCACGGTGGAGGCCTATGGCTTCGCCGGCGGGCGATACATCACCTTCCTCGAGGCCCATCGCGGCGAGGCCCTGTCCGTCGCCGACCTGGGCGGGATCACCCCCGGCGAGATCCGCGCCTGGCTGGCCCACCTGCGCCAGGGCGAGCGGCCGCTGTCGCCCCGCTCCCTGTCCCAGGCCCTGTCGGCGATCCGCACATTCCACCGGTTCCTGGACCGCCGGCTCGACACGCCCAACGCGTCGGTGGCCCTGGTGCGGGGACCCCGGGTGAAGCCCTCGGCCCCGCGGCCGGTCAGCGAGGACCAGGCGCGCGGGATGCTGGCCGAGCCCTCCCTGGACCCCGACCGCGAGGACTGGGAGGCCAGCCGCGACGAGGCGGTGCTGACCCTGCTCTACGGCTGCGGCCTGCGGATCTCCGAAGCCCTGTCGCTGAAGCGTTCCGACGCGCCGCTCTCCGGCTCCCTGCGTATCCTGGGCAAGGGCTCGAAGACCCGGATCGTGCCGGTCCTGCCCCAGGTGGCGCGGGCGGTCGCGGCCTATGTGGCCGACATGCCCTTCGCGCTTTCACCGGACGAGCCCCTGTTCCGCGCCAAGCGCGGCGGCCCCTTGAGCCCCCGGCACGTCCAGGCGACGGTGCAGGTCCTGCGCGGACGGCTGGGCCTGCCGGCCAGCGCCACCCCGCACGCGCTGAGGCATTCCTTCGCGACCCATCTGCTGGGCGCGGGCGCCGACCTGAGGTCGATCCAGGAACTGCTGGGCCACGCCTCGCTCTCGACCACCCAGCGATACACCGACGTCGATGCGGCGTCCCTGCTCAGCGCCTATTCCAAGGCCCACCCGCACGCTTGAGGCGACGGCCCGCCGAAGCGGGAACCGCGCGTCAGCGCATATCCAGCATCCTGACCCAGGGCGGCCCGGAGGGCGGGTCGCGGCCGTGCTCGACCGCCTGGAAGCCCTCGCGGGCGTAGAAGGCCTGGGCGCGGAGGTTCTGCGCCTGGCATTTCAGGGACACGGGTCCGGTGGCGACCCCGACGATGTGGTCCAGCAGCGCCTTGCCGACCCCTAGGCCGCGCTCCGCCACGTAGAGCGAGTGCAGGAAGTTGTCGGGCCGGAAGAATGCGGCGACCCCGACGATGCGGGCGTCGGCCACGGCCACGTAGATCTCCTCGTCGGCGGCGGCGCGCAGGAAGTCCTGGGCGTTGTGCCGCCAGGCGGGAAGCCAGGTGAAGGTGTCCCGCAGGGTCCGCTGGTAGATCGACGCCGCGATCGGCAGCTCCTCCAGACGGGCCTCCCGGACGAGGATCAAATCCTAGGCCTGCATGGTCCAGCCCTCGACGCCCATGGCCGCCTGGCGGCCGGCCTCGGAGCGGGTGGGGTGCGGGTGGCAGACGCGGGCGATGTCCTCGCTGGCGGCCCGGAAGGCCATGGCCACGCAGTACTCGCCGATCATCTCCCCAGCCTGGGGGCCGACGATGTGGACGCCCAGGATCTCGTCGGTCCTGGCGTCGGCCAGCACCTTGGCGAAGCCTTCGGTCTCGTGGTTGATCTTGGCGCGGCTGTTGGCGGTGAACGGGAACTTGCCGACCTTGTAGGCGACGCCGGCCTCCTTGAGCTGCTCCTCGGTCTTGCCGACCCAGGCCACTTCCGGGGCGGTGTAGACCACGCTCGGAACCAGGTTGTAGTCCACGTGGGCCCACTTGCCGGCGATCGCCTCGATGCAGGCCACCGAGTCCTCTTCGGCCTTGTGGGCGAGCATCGGGCCGTGGATCGCGTCGCCGATGGCCCAGACGCCGGGCGCCGAGGTCTTGAAGTTGTCGGTCTCGATGAAGCCGCGCTTGTCCGGGACGATCCCCACGGTCTCCAGGCCCAGGCCCTCGGTGTAGGGCCGCCGGCCGATGGCCAGCAGGACGTAGTCGGCGCTGATCGTCTCGGCCGCGCCGCCGGCCACCGGCTCGACGGTGAGATCGACCGAGGACTTGCCGGCCTTGGCGCCGGTGACCTTGGCGCCGAGCTTGAAGACCATCCCCTGCCTGGCCAGCGACCGCTGGAAGGTCTTGGCCGCCTCGGCGTCCATGCCGGGCGTGATGCGGTCGAGGAACTCCACCACGGTCACCTGGGCGCCCAGCCGGCGCCAGACCGAGCCCAGCTCCAGGCCGATGATCCCGGCGCCGATGACCACCAGGCTCTTGGGGACTTCGGGCAGCGACAGGGCGCCGGTGGAATCGACGATCCGCTTGTTGTCCACCGTGACCCCGGGCAGGGCCGAGGGCTCCGAGCCGGTGGCGATGACGATATTCTTGGCCTCGAGGCTGGTGACCGCGCCGTCCTCGGCCGTGACCTCGACCTTGCCGGGTCCCGCGATGCGGCCCGCGCCCTTGATCCAGTCCACCTTGTTCTTCTTGAACAGGAACTCGATGCCCTTGGTGAGGGCGGTCACGCTCTCGGCCTTCTGCTTCATCATCTGGACGAGGTTGAGCTTCGGCGCGACCTCGATGCCCAGGGTGGCGAAGTCCTTGCCCGCCGCCTCATAGAGCTCGGAGGCGTGCAGCAGGGCCTTGGAAGGCATGCAGCCGACGTTCAGGCACGTGCCGCCCAGGGTCGCACGCTTCTCGATCACCGCGGCCTTGAGGCCGAGCTGGCCGGCGCGGATGCCGGCGTTATAGCCGCCGGGGCCGCCCCCGATGATGATGACGTCGTATTGGGCCATGAGCCTCTAGTCCGTTTGGAATCCTGCGGCTCGGATACGTGCGTTGCGCCCGGGAAGCGAGGGCCGCCCCCGCCACCCGGACAGTGTTCGCTCGCCGGCTCAGATGTCCAGCAGCAGGCGCTGCGGGTCCTCGATGGCTTCCTTCACGCGGACCAGGAAGGTCACGGCGCCCTGGCCGTCGACGATGCGGTGGTCGTAGCTGAGGGCCAGGTACATCATCGGCCGGATCACCACCTGGCCGTTCATGGCCATGGGGCGGTCCTGGATCTTGTGCATGCCCAGGATGCCCGACTGCGGCGCGTTGAGGATCGGGGTCGACATCAGCGAACCGTAGACCCCGCCGTTGGAGATGGTGAAGGTGCCGCCCTGCAGGTCTTCCAGGGCGAGCTGGCCGTCACGGGCCTTCTTGCCCAGGTCGCCGATCGCCTTTTCCACGCCCGCCAGCGTCATGGCGTCGGCGTCGCGGACC
>DASUIJ010000145.1:0-5654 GCA_036279815.1 Phenylobacterium sp.
GTCGGCGGCGGCTTCCACCAACAGGCGCGCATCGATCACCGGGCCGCCGACGCCGGCCGCCTGCAGCCGCGTCTTCGCGGCCGTCCAGGCCTGTACGAGGGTCAGGCTCATTGGGGCGCGGTCACGGCGTCGCCCAGGCCCACGCGGCCGGTCGAGCTCATCTGGATATAGACGCCGCAGAACATGTGGCCGTAGTTGTCGAACAAGGCCTTCACCACCTCAAGATCGCGGACCGCCGTCGTGGGGTCCACCTCGGTCGCCGCGCAGCGGACGATGGGCTTGAACACCTTGGCCCGCGCGAAGCCGACCATGAGGTCGCGGCCTTCCCAGCCGTTCTCGGCCCAGGCCGGCCAGCCTTCCACATAGACGTTGGCCCGGAACCGCAGCGGATCGAGTTCGCGGCCGAGCTTGCCCTCCAGGTCGCGCAGGCTGGCCAGGTTGAGGATCGAGACGTGGCCCAGGGGATGGTCCGTGAAGCGGTGGCCGGGAGCCTGGACGACCTTGAGGTCCGGGTGGGCCTCGTCGCCCAGCAGGCCCTTCAGCCAGCGGGTCAGTCCCGTTCGGCCTTCCTCCTGGTCCAGGCGCCCGGCGAAGGGCGGCTGGCCCGCCGCGGTGACCCGCAGCGTCCTTTCGGCCTCGTCATAGGCGGTCCGGGCCAGGGCGACCCTGGGGATCGCGGCCAGCACGGTGAACTTCTGCTTGGAGATATGCCCCGGGGCGGCCGGATCGAAGCCCGAGGGCCCGTTCTCGACGGCGTAGACCCGGTCGCAGGGAAAGACCTGGCCCACCGCCAGGTCGGCATGGTCCAGCCGCTCGGGCGTGAACCCCTTGACGGGGTGGCGAAACAGCGCGGCGACATGGGCGTCCATGGGGTCGTCTAACCCCGTGGTCCGATCAGCTCAAGGCTTGCCCGCCGCGGGGCGAGGCCTCAGTTGAATTCGTCTTCCAGGGCCGACAGCCGCGCCGCCTGGTCCTCGGCGATCAGCGGGTTGATCACGTCGTCCAGCGACTCGCCCTCCATCACCTTGGCCAGGTTGTAGAGGGTCAGGTTGATCCGGTGGTCGGTCACCCGGCCCTGCGGGAAGTTGTAGGTGCGGATGCGCTCCGAGCGGTCGCCCGAGCCCACCTGGCTCTTGCGCGCGTCGGCCCGGGCGCTGTCCAGCGCCTCGCGCTTCTGATCGTAGAGCCTGGCCTGCAGCACCTTCATGGCCCGCGCCCGGTTCTGGTGCTGCGACTTCTCCGACGAGGTCACCACGATGCCGCTGGGCAGGTGGGTGATGCGCACCGCCGAGTCGGTCTTGTTCACGTGCTGGCCGCCGGCGCCGGACGAGCGGTAGGTGTCGATGCGGATGTCGGCGTCGTTGATCACGATGTCCACGTCCTCGACCTCGGGCAGCACCGCCACCGTCGCCGCCGAGGTGTGGATGCGCCCGCCGGCCTCGGTCTCCGGCACCCGCTGCACCCGGTGCACGCCGCTTTCGAACTTCAGCCTGCCGAACACCCCGTCGCCGGTGATCGAGGCGATGATCTCCTTGTAGCCGCCGGCCTCGCCTTCCGACGCGGAATCGACCTCCACCCGCCAGCCCCGGGTGGCGGCGTAGCGCTGGTACATGCGGAACAGGTCGCCGGCGAACAGCGCCGCCTCGTCCCCGCCGGTCCCGGCGCGGACCTCGAGGATCGCCGAGGCGTTCTCGTCCTTGTCCTTGGGCGCCAGCAGCAGGGCCACCTGGCGCTCCAGGTCGGGCAGGCGGGCGTGCAGGGCCTCGAGCTCCTCGCGCGCCAGGCCCGCCATCTCCGGATCGCCCGAAGCCGCCATCTCCTCCAGCTCCGGCCCCTCGGCCCGGACCCGGGCCAGGGTCTGCACGGCGTCCACCACCGGCTTCAGCTCGGCATGCTCCTTCGACAGCCGCACGATCTCGGCGCCGTCGCTGGCCGCGCCCATCCGCGCCTCGATCTCGCGGAAGCGGTCGAGAACCTGGTCTAGTCGGGCCTGGGGCAGTCTCACGGGGTCAAATCGCTCGCGGGGTCGGGGAGGCGCTTCTCTAGCGCCCCGCCGCACGCTTGCCAAACGCCTCCGGCGGTCGCGTGATGTCGCCACGCCCCCGGGTGAGAGGATCAGGATCATGTACCACGCCGGAAACCGCGAGCTGCAGGACGAGTTCGGGTCCAGGGCCCTCGCCGACCGCCTGGTGGAAAAGCTTCGCCGGGACCGTTTCACCGAGGCCGACGCCGCCTTCGTGGCCGCCCAGCCCTTCTTCTTCATGGCCACCGCCGACCCCGACGGCCGTCCCGACTGCTCGTTCAAGGGCGGCGAACCGGGCTTCGTCCGGGTGGTCGCCCCCGACCTGCTGGTGTTCCCCGACTATGACGGCAACGGCATGTTCAAGAGCCTGGGGAACCTGCGCGCCAATCCCCAGGTGGGCCTCCTGTTCATCGCCATGGGCGAGAAGCCGGGCCGCCTGCGGGTCAACGGAACCGTCGAGCTGGCCCTGGACGACCCCCGGCTGGCCGACATGCCCGGCGGCCAGATCCTGGTGAAGGTCACCCCGGTCGACATCTTTCCCAATTGCCCCCGCTACATTCCCCGCATGGAGATGGTCGAACCCTCGCCCTACGTGCCGCACGCGGACGAACAACCGGTGGAGCCCGTTTGGAAAAGTTTCGAAATCTTCGCCGATGTGACGCCGCCGAGACGCCGTTGAGGCTTGCCATACCGGCAGAATGCGCACGCTGCGCGAGTCGTTCTTTTTGCACGGGAATCGGGCTCGCGGCTGGGGAGTGTTCGGTTTCCCGGACGAAGGGCGCGATCTAGGGTCGCCTCATGCCTTCGATCCTCGATCCAGCCAATCGACGACCGCCCCGACGCCTGGGTCGCATCGACCCTCTCGTGGGCGAAATCTGCGAGGCGCTGCTCCGGTTCGGCGGCAGCGCGCATCGCGACCGGGTGCTGGATTGCCTGGTCGCCAACCGCTCCGGCCTCGCCGACCTGCGGCTCAGGGCTCGCGCCATGGCGGTGTTCGACGCCCACTCGGGGATGGACCGGCTGGGGGCGCCCGCGCGGCCCCTGTTCCGCAAACCCTTCGGACCCGGCAAGCTGCGCTGGGCGCTCACGCCCGAGGCCGAGGCCTTCCTGCGGGCCGGCGTCGCCACGCGCGCGCGCCTGCGCGGCGTCAGCCTGGATTCCTGAGGTCCAGGGCCGACCTCCCGGAACGACGACGGCGGGCCGGCCCTTCCGAACCGACCCGCCGCCACGCCGCGCGCCGGAGCGCGCGAGAACCTGAGCCTAGACCCGGACGCCGGTGAGCGGAGCCGACCCGAAGGCGCCCAGCTTCACAGTGCCGGCCAGGCTGTCGCCGCTGACCGTCGCGGAGAATTCCAGGGTCATCGGCATCGGTTGGGTGATGGCCGAGGACCAGGTCAGGGTGTCGCCCGAAACCTTGCCTTCGATGGTCTGTTCACCCATGCGGCCCGAGGTCGTGCCGGTGAAGGTGTCGCCGCTGGTGGTGATGGTCGCGTTGACCTCCTGCGCGCCCATGGGCGAGTTGATGGTGATCTTCCAGTTGCCGTCCGCGGACATGGTGTCCCTCCGTGATTGAGGCGGCACATAATCAAGCGGCGAAGCGTCGCGCAAGGGGTGACGCAGGTGTCATCTTTTCGAAATGTCGAAACTGACCCGTGGTCGCCGAACAGGAGTCTGCGATCCGTCGGGCGGCCGCGCCTATTCCGCCGCCTTCAGCGCCCCGGCCTTGGCCGCATCCAGCTCCGCCGCCCGGGCTTCCACCAGGTCGACGATGTGGTCGACCATCGCGCCGTTGTCCATCTTGTGGTCCGGCTTGCCGGCCAGATAGACCATGCCCGAGCCCTTGCCGCCGCCGGTGAAGCCCACGTCGGTCATCAGGGCCTCCCCCGGCCCGTTCACCACGCAGCCGATGATCGACAGGCTCATGGGCGTCGAGATGTGCGCCAGCCGCTGCTCCAGGGTCTCCACGGTCTGGATTACGTTGAACCCCTGCCGCGCGCAGGACGGGCAGGCGATGATGTTGACCCCCCGGTGGCGCAGGCCCAGCGCCTTCAGCATGTCGAACCCGACCTTGATCTCCTCCACCGGATCGGCCGCCAGGCTCACCCGGATGGTGTCGCCGATCCCGGCCCACAGCAGGTTGCCCATGCCGATGGACGACTTGATCGTGCCGGAGCGCGTCCCCCCGGCCTCGGTGACGCCCACGTGCAGCGGGCAATCGATGGCCTCGGCCAGCATCTGGTAGGCGGCCACGGTCATGAAGATGTCCGAAGCCTTCACGCTGATCTTGAACTCGTGGAAGTCGTGGTCCTGCAGGATGCGGGCGTGGTCCAGCGCGCTCTCGACCATGGCCTGGGGGCAGGGCTCGCCGTACTTTTCCAGCAGGTGGGGCTCCAGGCTGCCGGCGTTGACCCCGATCCGCATGGAGCAGCCGTGGTCCCGCGCCGCCTGGATCACCTCGCGCACCCGGTCGGGCCGGCCGATATTGCCCGGATTGATCCTCAGGCAGGCCGCGCCGGCCTTGGCCGCCTCGATGCCGCGTTTGTAGTGGAAGTGGATGTCCGCGACAATCGGGACCTTCGAGGCCTTCACGATGGTCGCCAGCGCCGCGGTCGAGTCCTCGTCCGGGCAGGACACCCGCACGATGTCCGCCCCGGCCTCTTCCAGCCTGCGGATCTGGTCGATGGTCGCCGCCGCGTCGGAGGTCAGGGTGTTGGTCATCGACTGGACGGTGATCGGCGCATCGCCCCCCACCTCCACGTCGCCGACGCGGATCTTGCGCGAGACCCGGCGGTCGATGGCGCGCCAGGGGCGGAGGTGGGTGTGGTCTTGGACTGTCATGGCCCGCGGAAAATAGGCGGTTTCGAACCCAAACCCAAGCGCCGGCCCACCGGCGGGCCTGGCCGGGTCGACATTCCCACCGGCGCAGCGCAAGCTCACGCTGTTCCGGGTCGCCGTCCCAGCGGGAGGCTTGGCGATCCCGATGGACGACGCCAGCCCCCGCAATGTGTTTTTCGGCGACCGCGAGTTTCGTCACGGCCGGGGTCACGGGCCTTATCGGGCTCGCCGCCCTGGGCAGCGTCAGCCGCCGCGGGGACCTGCTGCTGGCGGCCACCCCGCTGGTCTTCGCCGCGCAGCAGGCGATCGAAGGCCTGATCTGGCTGAAGCTGCCCCACGGCGCCGACGCCTCGACCGCCGGCCTCGCCATGCTGTTCCTGTTCTTCGCTCAGCCCTTCTGGCCGGCCTTCACGCCGGTGGCGGTGATCCTGGCCGAAGACGACGCCCGGCGACGGCGGTTCATGCTGCCCTGGCTGGTGATCGGTCTCTGCGTCTCGGCCTATCTGCTGCTGGGCCTCTTCGCCCGGCCGCACGAGGCCGTCCTCGCCCACGAGCACATCGTCTACGACCCGCCCGATCACCCGCCGTCCCTGGGCGTCCCGCTGGCCTATCTGGCCGCCGTGGCGCTGCCGCTGCTGATGTCGTCCCAGCGTACGATCCTCGCCCTTGGGGTTATCGTCATGGTGGGCTCGGTGGTCGCATATCTGTTCTATTTCGAGGCCTTCCAGTCGGTCTGGTGCTACTTCGCGGCGGCGGCGAGCGTGGTGATCCTCGGGCATTTCCAATGGTCCCGGTT
>DASUIJ010000146.1:0-13468 GCA_036279815.1 Phenylobacterium sp.
GAGGCGGCAAAGCGCCGGACGAGGTCACGAACAGCACCCGGTCCAGCCGGCCGTCGCGGACCAGGGCCTCTCGCCGCGCGCCCGTGGCCGGATCGTCATAGGCCAGCAGCTCGCCCTCCGGCTCGCCCAGGGTCCGCCGCAAGGCCTCGCGCTCGCCGTTGTCGCCGCGGCCGGCGAATTCGTAGAGCTCGCAGGCGGTCTGGGGGATGCGCCGCCAGATCAGCTCCAGGCCCGCCGGCCGGTCGTGGGGTCGGCGGGTCAGCAGGAAGCCCTTCCAGGTCTCCCGATAGGGCCGGATGCGCGCGGGGGTGTGCTTGAACTCCGGCTGGCCGGAGACCGGGTCGATATTGGCGGCGATCAGGGGGTTGGAACGGCCCGAGGGCGCGAAGGCGTCGGTCCAGTGCATGGGCATGAACACCCCGCCGCGACGCTGCCGGTCGGTCAGGCGGGCCAGGACCACCGCCTCGCCCCGGGCGGTCTGGACCCGGGTCAGGGCGCCTTCGGCGACGCCGACGGCGGCCGCATCCTCCGGATGGACCTCGACGAAGGCTTCCGGCGCGTGCCGCCACAGGTCCGACGCCAGGCCCGTGCGGGTCATGGTGTGCCACTGGTCGCGGATGCGGCCGGTGTTCAGCGACAGCGGATAGGCGGGATCGCAGGGCGTCGCCGGGCCCGCCGGGCGCACGGGGACCATGGCCGCCCGGCCGTCGGCGGTCTGGAACCGGCCGTCGGTGAACAGCCGTTCGGCGCCCGCACCGTCGGCGCTCACCGGCCACTGCACCGGCGCGAGCTGGTCGTAGGCCTCCCGCGTGAGGCCCACCAGGCCGGTGAGGTCGAGCGTCCGGCCGCCCTGGTCCGGGCCGGGGTTCTCGAACGCCGTCAGGCGCGCCCATTCGCGGAACAGGCTGTGCTGGCTGGGCCAGGAGAACGCGTCGCCGTGGCCCATGGCCTCGGCCACCTCGGCCACGATCTTCCAGTCGGCCTTGGCTTCGCCCGGCGCGGGGAACAGCGCCCGCTGGCGCGAGATGCGGCGCTCCGAATTGGTGACCGTGCCGTCCTTTTCGCCCCAGGCCAGGGCCGGCAGCTTCACGTGGGCGAAGGCCATGGTGTCGGTGTCGGCCATGCAGTCGGAGACCGCCACGAACGGACAGGCCGCCAGCGCCTCGCGAACCCGCGACGCGTCCGGCATGGAGACCACCGGATTGGTCGCCATGATCCAGATCGCCCGAATGCGGCCGTCGTGGACCGCCTCGAACATGTCCACGGCCTTCAGACCGGGCCTGCGGGCCGTATCGGGCGCGCTCCAGAACCGGGCCACCCGGTCGCGATCGGCGGGGGCGAAGTCCATGTGCCCGGCCAGGGTGTTGGCCATGCCGCCGGTCTCGCGCCCGCCCATGGCGTTGGGCTGGCCGGTGATCGAGAACGGGCAGGCGCCCGGCTTGCCGATCCGGCCGGTGGCCAGGTGGGCGTTGATGATGGCCAGGCCCTTGGCCACGCCCTGCGCCGACTGGTTGGCGCCCATGGAGAACAGGCTGACGGTCCGGGGCGTCCGGGCGAACAGGTCGTAGAAGGTCGCCAGGTCGGTCGGCGACACTTCGCAGTCGGCGGCCACGGCGCTGGGCGACTGGTCGGCCTCCCCCAGCGCCGCCTCGACCTGGGCGAACCCGCCCACATGCCGGGCGATGAAGTCCCGGTCTATCGCGCCGCGCCGGATCAGCTCGGCCAGCAGGCCGTTCCACAGCCGCACATCGGTCTGCGGCGCCAGGGGCAGGTGCAGGTCGGCGACCTCGGCGGTGTCGGTGCGCCGCGGGTCGATCACCACATGGCGCTGGCCCCGCGCGCGGGCGGCCTCCATGCGGCGGAACAGCACCGGATGGGTCCAGGCGGCGTTGTGCCCGCTCATCACCACCAGCTCGGCCAGGTCCAGGTCCTCATAGCAGCCCGGAGCCAGGTCGGCGCCGAACGCCTGCTTGTGCGCCGCCACCGCCGAGGCCATGCAAAGCCTTGAATTGGTGTCGATATTTCCGGAACCGATGAAGCCCTTCATCAGCTTGTTGGCGGCGTAATAGTCCTCGGTCAGCAGCTGGCCGGAGACATAGAAGGCCACCGAGTCCGGCCCGTGCCGGGCGATGGTCTGGGCGAAACGGCGGGCGACCAGGGCGGTCGCCTCGGCCCAGCTCGCCTCGCGCTCGCCGATCATCGGAGCGAGCAGTCGCCCCTCCAGCCCGACCGTGGCCCCCAGGGCCGAGCCCTTGGAACAGAGCCGGCCCTGGTTGGCGGGGTGCAGCGCATCGCCCGCAACCGCCAGCGCCCGGCCTTCCGCCCGGCCCGCGACTCCACATCCCACCCCGCAATAGGGGCAGGTGGTCCTGACCGCGGGGCTGAGCGAACCGTCAGCCATCGCAGGGGGTCCGCGGGTGGCCTGACGAAAGCGGAACCGCTGAGCCCGACACCGGTCAGCCCCCCACCAGGCCCAGCATCAGGCGGCCCTCGACCACCTCGAGCGGCACGACGGGCGCGCAGCCGTGACCCTTGTCGGCGCCGGTTCCCTCTCCGGTCGCCAGGTCGATGACCCGGCCATGCAGCGGGCAGGTGACGGAGGCGCCGTGGACGATCCCCTGGCTGAGCGGCCCACCCTTGTGCGGACAGGCGTCCACCAGGGCGAACACCGCACCGTCGCCGGTGCGGAAGATGGCGATGTCGCCGCGCGGGCTGGGCACGCGGCGCGCGCCCCGGCGGGGGATGTCGGTCACCGCGCCGACGTCGGTCCAGAGGATGGCGGGTTCCTTGACGAGGGCGTTCATGCGGGGGCGAACTCCAGGCGGCGGCTGAGCGGGTTGAATTCTTCGGCGTGGCGGCCCGCCACCCGCTCGGCCCACGGATCGATGCGCGAGAACCGCTGGGAATAGGCGAAGCGGTCGTAGAGCGCCCGGCGGTCGGCCGGATCGGCCAGGGCGGCCTTGATGACGTCAAGTCCGACCCGGTCCATCCACTTGTAGATCCGCTCCAGGTACCAGCCCTGTTCGCGATAGAGCTGGACCACGGCGCAGATGGTCCAGATCGCCTCCTCCTCGGTGGCGACCTTGGTCAGCACCTCGGTGCCGCGGATGTGCAGGCCCGCGGCGCCGCCGACGTGGATCTCGTAGCCGCTGTCGACGCAGATCACGCCCACGTCCTTGCAGGTGGCCTCGGCGCAGTTTCGCGGACAGCCGGAGACGCCGAGCTTGACCTTGGCCGGGGTCCAGGAGCCCCACATGAACTTCTCCAGCCGCACCCCCAGGCCGGTGGAGTCCTGGGTGCCGAACCGGCACCACTCGGAGCCCACGCAGGTCTTCACCGTGCGCAGTCCCTTGGCGTAGGCGTGGCCCGAGACCATGCCGGCGGCGTTGAGGTCGGCCCAGACCGCGGGCAGGTCGTCCTTCCTGACCCCCAGCAGGTCGATCCGCTGGCCGCCGGTGACCTTGACCGCCGGGATCTGGAACTTGTCGGCCACGTCGGCGATGGCGCGCAGCTCGTCGGGGGTGGTCATCCCGCCCCACATGCGCGGCACCACCGAATAGGTCCCGTCCTTCTGGATGTTGGCGTGGGCGCGCTCGTTGATGAACCGCGACTGCTTGTCGTCGCGATAGTCGCCGGGCCAGGCGCACAGCAGATAGTAGTTCAGCGCCGGGCGGCAGGAGGCGCAGCCGTCGGGCGTGGTCCACTCCAGCGCCTGCATCACCGCCGGCTGGGACTTCAGCTCCTCCGCCAGGATCGCCCGGCGGACCGCGTCGTGGCCGTGGTGCGAGCACTTGCAGACAGGCGCCGGGCCGGTCTGGGCCTGGAAGCCGTCGCCCAGGGTCAGGGCCAGCAGCTTCTCCACCAGCGGCGTGCAGGACCCGCAGGAGGCCGACGCCTTGGTCACCCCGCGCACGGCGTCCAGCGTCGTCAGGCCCTGGCCCGAGATCGCGCCGACGATCTGGCCCTTGCACACGCCGTTGCAGCCGCAGACCTCGTGGTCGTCGGACATGGCCGCAACGGCCGAACTAGGGTCCAGGCCCGAAAGTCCCTCCGTGATCGCCTGGCCGAAGATCAGCGTCTCGCGGATGTCGGTGACGTCGGCCGCCTGGCGCATCAGGTCGAAGTACCAGCCGCCGTCCGCCGCATCTCCGAACAGCACCGCCCCGGCCACCTTGCCGTCCTGCAGCACCACCCGCTTGTAGACGCCGCGCCCGGCGTCGCGGAACACGATGTCCTCGCACCCTTCCCCGCCGGCGAAATTGCCCGCCGAGAACACGTCGACGCCGGAGACCTTCAGCCGGGTCGAGAGCAGCGAGCCCGCATAGGCCGCGTCGTCGTCGCCGGTCAGGGCCGCGGCCAGGGTCCGGCACATGTCCCAGATGGGCGCCACCAGGCCGTAGGCGATCCCGCGGTGTTCGGCGCACTCGCCCACCGCGTGGATGTCCGGGTCCACGGTGCGCATGGCGTCGTCGACGATCACGCCGCGTCCGACCGGCAGGCCGGCCGCCTTGGCCAGGGCGGCGTTGGGACGGATGCCCACCGCCATCACCAGGATCGAGCACGGCAGAACCCGCCCGTCCTGCAGCTTCAGGCCGCAGACCTTGCCATCCTCGCCCAGGATCGCCTCGGACTGGGCCGAGAGCACCGTCTCCACCCCACGCTCGGTGAGCGCCTGGGTCAGCAGGAAGCCCGCGGCGCTGTCCAGCTGGCGCTCCATCAGCACGTCCATCAGGTGGACGACGGTGGCCTTCATCCCGCGACGGGCCAGTCCGTAGGCGGCCTCCAGGCCCAGGAGCCCGCCGCCGATCACCACCGCCTCGCCGCCCGCCTCGGCGGCGGCGACCATGGCCTCCACATCGTCGAGGTCGCGGAAGGTCACGACGCCCTTGAGATCGGCGCCCGGCAGCGGCAGCCGGACCGGATCGGAGCCGCACGCCAGGATCAGCTTGTCGTAGGGAACGCTCAAGCCTCCCTCGGCCTCGACCGTGCGGCTGGCCCGGTCGATGGCGAGCACCGCGCGGCCGGCGTGCAGGGTGACGCCGTTGTCGCGGTACCAGGCCTCGTCATTGATGACGATGTCATCGAACGCCTTCTCCCCGGCCAGCACCGGCGAGAGCATGATCCGGTTGTAGTTCACCCTGGGCTCGGCGCCGAAGATGGTGATCTCGTAGCGGTCCGGGTCGCGCTTGAGGATGTCCTCGACCGCGCGGCAGCCGGCCATGCCGTTGCCGATGACGACCAGGCGGCTCTTGGGCTTGGCTTGCATGACCGCCCCCTCAGACACGCACGGGGACGGCGGTGTCGCCGGCCAGCTTCGGCCAGACGGCGCGCCAGTGGTTCTTCAGGCCGGCCAGGGCGATCAGGGCCACCAGGGCCAGGATCGCGAAGCCCAGGAACCCGAGCTGGTAGCTGCCGGTCAGCTTCTTCGCGAGGCCCAGGGTGGAGGCCAGGTAGAAGCCGCCGATGCCGCCGGTCATGCCGATCAGGCCGGTCATCACCCCGATCTCCTTGCGGAAGCGCTGCGGGGCCAGCTGGAAGACCGCGCCGTTGCCGGCCCCCAGGGCCGCCATGCTGAACAGCAGGACCGCCAGCGCCACCCAGGCGCTGGGAAGCTGGAAGCTCGCCGTCGCCAGGCCCAGCGCCGCCAGGGCGTAGACCACGATCAGGGTGCGCACCCCGCCGAAGCGGTCGGCCAGCGCCCCGCCCACCGGCCGGACGAACGAGCCGGCGAAGACGCATCCGGCGGTGAAGAAGCCCGCGACCACCGGGTCGAGCCTGTATTCCGAGTTGAAATAGATGGTCAGCGACGAGGACAGGCCGACGAAGCCGCCGAAGGTCACGCTGTAGAGCAGCATCAGCCACCAGGCGTCCGGGACCTTGAGGACGTCGAGATACTCGGCGAGGCGCTTGGGCGCGGGCTGGTCGGGGGCGTCCTTGGCCAGGGTCAGGTAGACCAGGAAGGCGACGGCCAGGGGCAGGATCGCCAGGCCGATGACGTTGTTCCAGCCGAAGGTCTTGGCGAGCAGCGGCGCGAACAGGGCCGCCAGAGCCGTGCCCGAATTGCCGGCCCCGGCGATCCCCAGGGCCAGGCCCTGGTGCTCCTGCGGATACCAGCGCGAGGCCAGCGGCAGGGCGACGGCGAAGGAGGCGCCGGCGACACCCAGCAGCACGCCCAGGATCAGCACCTGGTTGTAGCTGTGCACTCCCAGCAGCCAGGCGGCGGCGAGGCCGACCAGCACGATCGACTGGCCGATCAGGCCGGTGCGCTTGGGCCCGATGCGGTCGACCATGACGCCGGCGGCGAGCCGCAGCAGCGCGCCGGCCAGCACCGGCACGGCGACCATGAAGCCCTTCTGGGCGGGATCGAGGTGGAAGTCCTTGGCGATCGCCACGCCCAACGGGCCCAGCAGCACCCAGACCATGAAGCTGAAGTCGAAATACAGGAAGGCCGCGAACAGGGTCGGGGTGTGCCCCGACTTGAGGAACGAACGGTCGAGCATGGTTACCTCGGTTGAGCGAGAGCGGCGGCGGCGCCGTTGGGGGTGACCGCATCCGAGCGGTCTTCTCGATCAGCCGCGAACCTCGTTGTCCGTGGGCTTGAGGACTTGTGGCGCCGGGCCGGCCGTGGAGTCAGCAGGGGGTTGCAGCGCAGGTGCGAGAACTATGCGGCGCCGCACAATCATGCAGCGATTGACCACCGGGGCGCCCAAAACCCAGGCGCCCCGTCCGGCCGACTCCCTCAGGTCCTCTCCACAAATCTCACGCCGCCTGCCGCGCGTGCAGGAACTCGATCACCGCCGCCCGGGCGCGGACGTAGGCCGGCGCCTCGGCGACGCCCAGCCGGTCGCGGGGACGCGGCAGGCCCACCGGCAGCACCTGGCCGATCCCGGCGCGCGGGCCGTTGGTCATCATCACGATGCGGTCGGACAGCAGGGTCGCCTCGTCCACGTCGTGGGTGATCATCAGCACCGTGTTGGCCAGGGTGGCGTGGATCTCCATCACCGTGTCCTGCAGCCGGGCGCGGGTCAGGGCGTCGAGCGCGCCGAACGGCTCGTCGAGCAGCAGCACCTTGGGCTCCATGGCCAGCGCCCGGGCGATGCCGACCCGCTGCTTCATGCCGCCGGAGATCTCCGAGGGCCGCTTGTCGCGGGCGTGGGCCATCTGGACCAGCTCGAGATTGTGCAGCGTCCAGTCCCGGCGCTCGGCGGCGCTGCGGCTCGCCCCGAACACCTTGTCGACGGCCAGGGCGACGTTCTCCTTCACCGACAGCCACGGCAGCAGGGAATGGTTCTGGAACACCACCGCCCGGTCGGGGCCCGGCTGGTTCACTTCCTGGTGGTCCAGGATCACCCCGCCGGTGGTCGCCGGGATCAGGCCCGCCACCACGTTCAGCAGGGTGGACTTGCCGCACCCCGAATGGCCGATGATCGAGACGAACTCGCCCTTCTCGACCTGGAGGTCGACGCCGCGCAGCACCTCGGAGCGGCTGGAGCCTCGGGCGAAGGTCACTCCGAGCCCTTCGATGGAAAGGTAGGCTTTTGGCATGATCGAAATCCTTCAGCTCGCCGCGTCGCCGCGGGAGATCAGCCGGCCTGCGAAGGCCACCCGGCGGTCGAGGGCGAACCCGGTCAGGCCCACCCAGGTCAGCGCCACGACGATGTCGGAGATGCGGGACGCGTTGTACTGGTCCCAGATGAAGAAGCCGACGCCCACGCCGCCCAGCAGCATCTCGGAGGCGACGATGGCCAGCCAGCTCATCCCGATCCCGATGCGCAGGCCGGTGAAGATGTAGGGCGTGGTGGCCGGCAGCAGGATCTTGAAGAAATACTCCAGCGGCGACAGCCGCAGCACCCGCGCCACGTTCACGTAGTCGGCCGGCACGTTCCGCACGCCCACCGCGGTGTTGATGATGATCGGCCAGATCGAGGTCACGAAGATCACGAACAGGGCCGAGGGCTGGGCCTGCTGGAAGATGGCCAGCGAGATCGGCAGCCAGGCCAGCGGGGGCACGGTGCGCAGCACCTGGAAGATCGGATCCAGGCCCCGGTGGGCCCAGCGATTGGCGCCGATCAGCACCCCCAGCGACACCCCGCAGATCGCCGAGATCGAGAACCCGATCCCCACCCGCTTCAGGCTGGTCAGGACATGCCAGAACAGGCCCTTGTCCACCCCGCCGCGGTCGAAGAACGGGTCGAGGATCAGGTCCTTGGACTCCAGCCAGACCATCGAGGGCGCCGGAATGCCGCCCGGATGGCCGGCGGCCGCCACCTGCCAGACGCCCAGCAGCACGGCCAGGGTCAGGATCGGCGGGAGGGTCGCGGCGCAGGCCGCCTTGGCCCGCCGCGCCAGTTCGGCCGCCGGACCGGCGCGTTCGTCTTCAACCGGCGTCGGGGTGGCGAGCGGAGCCCTTGCGGCGGCCAGCGGCTGGGCGGGCGCGAACTTCGGATTGGGAACGGTCATGGCGCGCCCTCCCCTCAGACCAGCTTCTTGATCGGCTGACTGGCCAGGTAGGCGCCCGGATTGGCGGGGTCGAACACCTTGCCGTCGAAGAACCGCTCGGCCCCGCGGCTGTCGGCGCCGGGGCCGCCCACGCCCAGCGACTTGGCCGCGGCGCGCCAGATGTCCGACCGGTTCACCCGGTTCACCAGCCCCTGGGTGTTGGTCTTCTGCGGCAGCACCCCCCAGCGGACGTTCTCGGTGGCGAACCACAGGTCGTGCGACTTGAAGGGGAAGCTGGCGTTGTCGGCCCAGAACTTCATGTAGTGCGGCGACTTGGCGACCTTGCGGCCGTCGCCATAGTCGATCGTCCCCTGCAGTCGGGGCAGGATGTCGCCGATCGGCACGTTGATGTACTGGCGGCCCGAAACGATCGAGCACATCGCCGGCCGGTTGCCCATGGCGTCGCACCACATCTGGGCTTCCAGCACGGCGGCGGTCAGGGCCTGGGCCGCGCGGGGATAACGGTCGACCCAGTCGGCGCGCATGCCCAGCGCCTTCTCCGGATGGTTCATCCAGATCTCGGAGGTGGTGGTCGCCGTGTAGCCGATCTTCTGGTTGACGGTCTGGCCGTTCCACGGCTCGCCGACGCAAAAGGCGTCCTGGGTGCCGGCCTTGAGATTGGCCACCATCTGCGGCGGCGGAATCACGATGGTGGAGATGTCGGTCTCGGGATTGACGCCGCCGGCCGCCAGCCAGTAGCGGACCCAGAGGTCATGGGTCCCGCCCCGGAAGGTCATGGCCACCTTGCCGATGTTCCCGGCCGCCTTCAGCTGGGCGAACTTGGTCCGGGCGCCCGCGCTGTTCAGCCCGACCTGCACGGCCTTGAGGTCGTTGCCGACCGAGATCGCCTGACCGTTCAGGCTCAGCCGGGCCAGGATGTACATCGGCAGGGGCTTGCCGCCGGTCTGGATCCCAAGGGTGAACTGGAGAGGCATCGGCGACAGGATGTGCGCCCCGTCGATCCCGCCGCCGCCCGAGCCCAGCACCAAGTTGTCGCGGGTGGCCGCCCAGGAGGCCTGCTTCACCACCTCGACGTCGGGCAGGCCGTGCTTGGCGAAGAATCCGCGCTCCTTGGCGATGATCAGCGGCGAGGCGTCGGTCAGGGCGATGAAGCCCATGCGGGCCCTGGCGACCTCCGGTCCTGCGCCGGCGGCGAAGGCGCCGGACGGCAGGGCGGCGCGGGCCGCGGCGAAGGTGGCGGCGGCGGCGGTGATGGCCTGGCGGCGGGAAAGGCCGGATTTGGGGGTGTCGGTCATGATCGGGGATCCGCGGGTCAGAGTTTGTATTCGAGGGTGAACCAGACCTTGGTCCGGGAGGGCGGCGGCTGGGCCGTACCCAGGGGTACGGTCCGCTCGCGCTGGAAGTCGGCGTACTTCAGGGCCACCGAGAGCTTGGCGGTGATCGCCGCCGTGGCCTGAAGGTCCCATTCGTGGCCCAGGTCCGCGCCGGTGCGGTCGTCGTCGAAGTCGTGGTAGCGGGCGATCAGGTCGCCGTTGAAGAGGTAGGTCCGCCGGAACCTCGGCTTGAGGTTGAGGGTGAGGTTCTTGTCCTCGATCCCGTCGACGAAGCTCTTGTTGCCGCCCGGCGAGACCCAGGCGTCGGCCCAGCCCTGGAAGGCGTGGGTGGTCGCCAGCGGCGTGGTGAAGCCGCGCGTCCCGTCGCCCTCGAGCCGCTCGTAGCCCAGCTTGACGGTGTAGATGTCGAAGGTCCCGGCGAGGTCGGCCGAGACATAGTCGAGATCGAACGACGGCGTGCGGCCCCGATAGTCGCCCTGCATCGCGTATGTCGCGTTGTAGGCCAGTTGGTAGAGTCCGACCCAGGCCTTGCCCGACGCCTTCACGCCCTTGGTGATCGAGGCGTTGGCGGCCGAGTTCTCGAAGTCCAGGGCATAGACGAAGCCCTGCAGCCGCAAGGCCTCGGACGGCGACCAGGTGGCGTTGAACAGATGGCTTTCGGACTCCCAGTCCTTGAGTTCCCCCAGGACGCGGTTGACCTTGCCGACGTAGGCGTATGTGGCTTTGAACCGCCCCACAGCCAGGTCGGCGCGCACGGCGTCGAAGGTCTGCTCGTCCTGCCGCCAGCCGACATTGCCGACGAAGCGCTGGTCGTCGATCAGGAAGCGCTGGCGGCCCGCCGTCACGGTCAGGGCGGGCGAAGGCGTCCAGGTGAGCTGGGCGCGGTTCAGCTCGGTGACGTCCGGATCATTGACCAGCGGGTACCGCGCCTTGGAGGCGCCGTTCAGGGGCGGGGTCGCCACGCCGGGCACGTTGACCGCGAACCGCTCGGCGCCGAGATGGCGGACATCCTCGAATTCCACCAACGCCCTGACGCCCTTCCACTCCGCCGTCTCCCAGCCGATGCGGGTTCGGAGCGTCAGGGCGTCGGCCGGCTCCCGCAGGGTCGCGGTGTGGGCCTGGTCGACGCCTTCATAGCGGGCGCGGGCCTCAAAGATCAGCTTTCCGCCGGCGATCTGGTCGCTGATGGTGGGCGCAGGCGCGGGTGGCGCCAGGGGTTTCGGCGGCTCGGCCGCGACCTCCGGCTCCGCCTCGGCCGGCGTCTGGGCCGGCGGCTCTATCGCGGTCTGCGCTTGGGCGGCGAAGCCCCAGCATAGCGCCAGGGCGGCGGCGCCGGCCGCCCACTCCGATCTTGAATTCCTCATGCCCTCATCCCCTCAGGCCAAAAAAAACGCCCGGAGAGGCCAGGGGCCTCGCCGGACGTCGTTGTCCATCCAATCGGCGGCTGCCTCGCCGCCGCGACCCTCTCGGGCCGTCGCGGAACCTCGTTGCTCCGCGTGTCTGCTTCAGGAGGGGGACAGGCCCGTCGCCCGGCAATCGGAAAACGCGGTTCCCGCCGATGATGCGTCGCAGCAGCCCGATATTGCACAGCAGCAAAGCAGGTCCGGCGCGTCCGGCGCCCGCATTTCGCGCGTTTTCAGGCCCTCAGGCGGCCGATCGGGAAGCCTCTGGCATAGGCGCGCAGCCCGGCCGGATTGAACGCCACGCCGTCGAACAGCGCCTCCTCGACCCGCGAGTCGGTCTCGGGCGCCGCGATTCCCAGGCTGGCGGCGGCCTTGCGGAACAGGTCGGGCCGATAGACCTCCACCCCCGGCGTCAGGTCCGCGGCCGCGTCGACCTGCCCCCAGCGGACCATCTGGGACAGGAACCAGGCTGCATGGCTGCGCCAGGGGAAGCCGGCGTCACCGGCATGGAACACGATCTCGTCGGTCAACGCCCAGGCGATGGCCTCGGGCGCGACGCCGACATACTCGGGCCGGGCCAGCAGCGTGACCAGTTCGTCGCGATTGGCCGGCGCGTCGGCCCAGGCCGCCGCCGCGATCAGCGCCCTGAGCGCCGACTGCAGGGCGTCGGGGTTCGCGTCGGCCCACGAGCGGGTCATGCCGAACACCTTGTCCGGCCCGCCGCGCCAGAAGTCCGACGCCCGGATCAGGAGTTCGCCCACGCCCTCGGACACCGCCACGGCGTTCCAGGGCGCGCCGACGCAGAAGCCGTCGATGACCCCGGCGGCCAGCTGCTCGGCCATTCGCGGCGGCGGGATCACAACCAGGCGGATGTCCCGGTCCGGGTCGACGCCCCCCTGCGCCATCCAGTAGCGCAGGGCGTAGTTGTGAATCGAATAGGGAAAGACCACGGCGAAGGTCAGCAGCGGCGCGCCCCCGGCGCGGCGGCGGGCGATCACCTTGGCCAGGGCCCTGGCCGTCACCGGCCCCTCGGCCATCGCCGTCGGATCGGCCTGGCGCATCGCCTGGGCCAGCGCCACCGACACGGTGATCGCACTGCCGTTCCGGTTCAGGGCCAGGGGCGCGACCATCGCCACCGGATCGCCGCCGGCCCCAAGGGTCGCGGCGATGGCCATGGGAGCCAGCATATGGGCCCCGTCCAGCGCCCCTACGGCGACCTTGTCGCGGATCGTCGCCCAGGACGCCTCGCGGCTCAGGGCGACATCCAGTCCCTCGTCGGCGAAGAGACCCTTCGCCTGGGCGACGATCAGCGGCGCGCAGTCGGTCAGGGGAATGAACCCCAGGTTCAGCGCGCTCATGCCCCATCTCCCTTGAGCACCCCGGCGAACGCCAGGAGGTCGGCGGCCACCGCCCCGATGGGCCGGCCCTTGTCCATGGCCAGCTTGCGCAGCAGCCGATAGGCGGCGTCCTCGTCCAGGCCGCGCTCCTTCATCAGCAGGCCCTTGGCCCGGTCGACCACCTTGCGCGACTCCAGATTGGCCTTGGCCTTGGCCAGGTCGCCCCGCAGCTGCTGCATCAGGGAGAAGCGGGTCATGGCCACTTCCAGGATCGGCCGCACGCGACCCGGCGCCAGGCCGTCCACCACATAGGCCGCCACTCCGGCCCGTATAGCCTGCTCCGCCAGGCCCGGGGCCGAGCGGTCGGCGAACATCACCACGGGGCGAGGATTGGCCTCGCCGGCCTCGCGCAGGCTCTCCAGCGTATCGCGGTCGGCGCTGTCACAGGCGACGACGATGATGTCGGGCGCGAAGGCGGCCAGTTCCACCGCGTCGAAGACCGGAGCCTGGCGCACTTCCAGGGGGTCGACGCCGTCCAGCCCCTCGGCCACCAGGGCTGCGCGGGCCGGATCGGGATCTATGACGAGGACGCGCATGGACCCCAGTTCCGGCCCCCGGGCCGCCGCCGCAAGCCGTCACGGCGCCCCGGCCGTTCGCCCCCCGCCGGCGCCCGCCGGACAGGCGTCGGGCGCCTGTTAAATGGGCGCTCGCGGCAGGCCTGCCTCGCGTGCGAGGCGACCGTATTCCTCGGGCGTGTTGGCGCCGCGCAGCCGCAGAAGGGCGTCGGGCGACGGGGTGAGCTGAAGCAGACCGGCGCGCTCGACCAGGCGACGCAGGGGCCATTCGGCCTCCGCTTCCGCGGGAGCCGCCGCGACCTCCAGCACCATGGGCAGGGGCAGGCCTTCGAACGCCGCGCCGGGTGCGGGCGACTCCA
>DASUIJ010000147.1:0-10797 GCA_036279815.1 Phenylobacterium sp.
CTCCGGTCGCCAGCCCGCGCCCCGAGACGAGGGTTGTCGCCCAACGGCGGGCGCCGGCCCCGAAACTCGCGCCCGCGCCGGCGGCCGTGGCGCTGATCGCCGTGCCGCCCGCGGCCGTGACTCAGCCTGCGCCGCCGGTCATCGCGCCGGCCGCCCCGCCGCCGGCGCTTCGACCCGCCGCCGATCCCGAGGCGGCGATCCCCACCCGGGCCCGCACGCCGGACTGACGGCGGGGCTTGGCCGGAACGCGCCGCAGGCTTAGCCGTTGTTCGTGATCGACGGCCGGAGGGCAGGATCTTGGCGGACGCCATTCTGACGCCGCGCGCCGACGGGCGGGTGGAGAGCCTGGCGCCCGTGCTCGTCCCGTTCATGGCCCCGCGCCTGCAGGGCGAGGCCCACGCCGAGGGGCGCCTGGATCTGGCGCTATGGGGCGCGGGCTCCATCGGCAGGCTGAAGTTCACGCCGCTGGCCGGCCCCTATGTCCATGCCCCCAACATCATGGCCGCCGCCGCCGGGGACCTGCACGTGGCGCAGTCGGACCCTGTGCTGGTGCTGCGCGGCGTGAGGTTCGTGGGGTTCAGTCCCGCCCGCAAGTGCGCCGCCTGGGACCGGACCGCCCATCCCCGGACGCGGGTCGTCCGCGAGAGCGCGCGGTGGCGCTACGAACTACCCTGGGGCGTGGCGATCTTCGAGCAGCGCGGCGCGGACCTGCTGGTCGCCGCCGGCGCCGATCGCGACGAGGCCGAGCGCGGCCTGGGCCTGGCGGTGGAGACCATCGTCACCGAGGCCGAACACTACGCCGCCCGCTGCGACATGCTGCCGGAGGCCGACCCGGTGCTGCGCTCGATGGTGATGCAGGGGGCGCACGCGGCGCTGTCGTCCGTGCGCCGCGACGACCGTGGGCGGTTCGACGGCCTGGCCGCCGGGCTCGCCTATTCCACCCCGGCGCGCACCTATTACCGCGACGGCTACTGGACCCTGCAACTGCTGCTGGGCGCCGCGCCGGCGGTGGTCCACGCCCAGATCGACCTGCTGGCCGCGGGGGTGCAGGCGGACGGGGAGGCGCCGTCCGGCGTGATCGTCTCCGGGCCTGAACAGGCCCACGCGTGGGAAGCCCTGCGCACCACGGTCTTCGGCTACGACTGGATCCACCAGCGCCGCGCCGACTGGTGGAGCGACCATTTCGACAGTCCGCTGTTCTTCATCCTGACCCTGGCGGACTATGTGCGGACCACGGGCGACGTCGAGCCGGTGGACCGCAACTGGCCCTTCGTGCGCGCCGTCTACGACCGGTATGTGGGATTGTCCGTGAACGGACTACCCGTGAAGCCGCGTCACGACAGGGACTGGGCGGACAACGTCTTCCGCGGCGGCTATGTCAGCTACAACCTCGGCCTCTGGGTGGGCGCCCTCGACGCCATCGTCGAGCTGGGCGCCGCCCAGGACCCCGCCTTCGCGACGGAGGCGGCCGCCACGGCCGCGCTGGCCCGCGCCGCCGTGGCCCGCGAGCTGAAGCGCCCCGGCGGCTATCCCGACTACATGGACCCCGGCGGAGAGGCCGAGGATCACCTGACCCTCGACAGCCTGACCCTGCTGCGCCACGACGCCGTGCCCGCCGGCGACGCCCACGCCGTGCTGGACGACGTCCGCTCCCGGCTCGAGACCCGCCACAACACCGGCCAGGGATTCGGCGACTGGGGGGTGATGTGCGTGCATCCGCCGTTCGGCCGGCGGGAGGACCTCAGGTCCAAGACGGCGTTCCCGTTCCGCTACCACAACGGCTCCGACTGGCCCTGGCTCGACGGACTCTACGCTATCGAGCGCCTGCGCCGGGGGCTGCCGGGCTGGCGCTATCCGCTGGTCCGCTGGTGGGAGATGTGCCTGGCCAAGGGCTGGATGGGCGCGGTGGAGTATTTCGCGCCGCCCTGGGGGCGGGGTTCGCTGCTGCAGGGCTGGTCCAGCCTGCCGGCGTCGGCGGCCCTGCAGTTCCGCGAGGTGGTGCTGGCGGGTGATCCCGACGCCTAGGGTCAGGGCGCCCGGAACAGGCCGATGGTTTCCGCCACCCAGGCCTTGAGCCCGTCTCTCAACGGGGTGGGCGTCTTGCCGTGCCGGACGAAGACCATGTCGAGCTCGGGGACCACGACGGTGTACTGCCCCTCATGGCCGTTGGCCGAGAAGGTGCCCGGCCCGGCGATGCCGATCCACCAGTGGGCGCCGTACTTGCCTTCGACGACCCCCTCCTGCTGCCAGGTCGGGATGCGCGCGTAGTCGACCCAGTAGTCGGGCAGCAGCTGCCGGCCCTCCCACTCCCCGTCCCGCAGGTAGAGCAGGCCGAAGCGGGCGAAGTCGCGGGCGGTGGCGTAGCAGAAGGACGAGCCGATGAAGGTGCCGGCCGGGTCGAACTTGGGAACCGGGCTCTTCATGCCCAGGGGCTCGAACAGCCGTTGGCGCATGAAGGCGTGGAAGTCGTCGCCGAAGGCGTCGATGGTCCGGGACAGGGCGCGGGAGACGATGTTGGTCGTGCCGGAGGAATAGGACCAGAAGCTGTTGGGGTCGTAGATCAGCGGCTTGTCGGCGGCGTAGCGGGCCACGTCGGCCTTGCCCGAGCCCCACAGCATCTCGATCGTGTCCGACGGCTTGTCGGGCTCGTAGACCTCGGCGAACTCCAGTCCGCTGGACATACGCAGGAGCTCGTCCAGGGTGATCGCCCGGCGCGGTTCCATGGGCGCGGACCACTCCGGGACGTCGGCGGGCGCCTCGATGTCCAGCAGGCCGTCCCGGACCAGCATGCCGGCCAGGGCCTGGGTGATGCTCTTGGCCTTCGACCAGGACATGCAGGTGATGTCCGGCCCGTGCTCCGGGCCGTAGCGCTCGAACACCAGCCGCCCGCCCTGGATGATCACCACGGCGTGGGTCTCGCCGAAATCGGAGAAGCCCCGGGTCATCAGGGCGTCGAACCGCGCGTGATCCAGGGCCTTGGGCAGATCGCCCAGGGGCCACTCCTTGGTCGGCCAGGGCGTGCCGCGAGGCTGCCGGGGCAACGGGGGCAGAGTGCTCATGGCCGGACCTTGGCGCTCGCCACGGCGGTTGTCAGCCCCTTCAGCATTCGACCATGTTGACCGCGAGGCCGCCCAGCGAGGTTTCCTTGTAGATCTCGCTCATGTCCTCGCCGGTGCGCTTCATGGTGGCGATCACCTTGTCGAGGCTGACCGTGTGCTCGCCGTCGCCCAGCAGGGCCAGGCGCGAGGCGTCGATGGCCTTCACCGCGCCCATGGCGTTGCGCTCGATGCAGGGGATCTGGACCAGGCCCCCGATCGGATCGCAGGTGAGGCCCAGATTGTGCTCCATGGCGATCTCGGCGGCGTTCTCGATCTGGGCGTTGGTCCCGCCCAGGGCCGCGGTCAGGCCGGCGGCGGCCATGGAGCAGGCCACGCCGACCTCGCCCTGGCAGCCCACCTCGGCCCCGGAGATCGAGGCGTTGCGCTTGTAGAGGGCGCCGATGGCCGCGGCGGTCAGCAGGAAGGTGCGGCGTCCCTCCGGCGTGCCCCGGTGGAAGCGGTCGTAATAGCGCAGCACCGCCGGCAGCAGGCCTGCCGCCCCGTTGGTGGGCGCGGTGACCACCCGGCCGCCGGCCGCGTTCTCCTCGTTCACCGCCAGGGCCCAGAGATTGACCCAGTCGAGCGCGGCCAGGGGATCGGCGATGTTGCGCTCCATCCGCGCGGTGATGTCCTGGTAGACCTGCCGCGCGCGCCGCCGCACCTTCAGGCCCCCGGGCAGGCAGCCTTCCTGGCGCACCCCGCGCTCGATGCAGGCTTCCATGGCCGCCCAGATGGCGTCGACGCCCTCGGCCACCTCCGTCCAGGACCGCAGCGTGGTCTCGTTGGCCAGCATCAGGTCGGCGATGGTCAGGCCGGCGGAGTCCGCCTGAGCCAGCAGCTCCTCGCCGGAGTTGAAGGGATAGGGTTCCGGGATCGCGCGCGTCGGCGCGGTGTTGGCGGCGATCTCGTCCTCGTCGCGAACGAAGCCGCCTCCCACCGAAAAGTAGGTCCGTTCCGCCAGCAGGACGCCAGCGGCGTCGAAGGCCTGCAGGGTCAGGGCGTTGGGGTGTTGCGGCTTGCGCTCCCGGCCCTTCCAGAGGATGTCGGCCGCCTCGTCGAAACCGATTTCAGGGCCGATCCCGCCCAGCGCCAGGCGACCGTTCGCGCGAACCGCCGCCAGGGCCGCCTCCGCGGCGTCGGGATCGATGGTGGCGGGCTCGAAGCCGGCCAGGCCCTGGACCACCGCACGGTCCGTGGCGTGCCCCCGGCCGGTGAGGGCCAGCGAACCGAACAGGGTGACCGCGACCCGCGCCACCCGACTCCGCACGCCCTGTGCGTCCAGGCGCCCGACGAAGCGCGCCGCCGCGGTCATCGGCCCCATGGTGTGGGAGCTGGATGGCCCTACGCCCAGCTTGAAGAGGTCGAATACGCCGGCGCCTGCCATGGTTGCGGGCATAGGCTATCCGAGGGGCGTCGCCAAGCCGTCGATATGTTGCGCGCAACCGCCGGGGCCCGAACGAAAAGGGCCGGGCGTCGCCGCCCGGCCCTCCATTCCAATCCGGGACCTGAGGGTCAGAACTCCCAGGTGATCCGGCCGTAATAGTAGCCGCCGTTGATGCCGAACGGCGAGAAGGTCGGGTACTGGGTGACGCAGCCGCCTCCGGAGGCGATGCAGGCGGCCTGGTATTGGGCCGACAGCTTGTCCGGGTATTTGTTGAACAGGTTGTTGGCGCCCGCGGCCACCGTCACGTCGCCGGGCAGCTTGTAGGCCACCTCCAGGTCGGTGATCGCGGTGGTCCCGATTTCGGTGTTCAGCAGCGGGCCGGTCCCCGGATCGGAGAGCGCCGAGGACTTGCCGTAGACGGTCTCGGTGAGGTTCACCGTCAAGCCTGCGAACGAGTAGAGGGCGTTGAGCCCGACCTTGTACTTGGGCGAGGCGGTCTCGATCAGCGACGCCGCGTTTCCGGCGAACAGCCGCTGTCCCGCGGGGAACGGCGCGCTGGGCGTCGACAGCGAGGCCGGCGGCGCCTTCACCTTGGTGATCCTGGTGGTCGAGTAGTTGCCGGTCAGGGTCCAGTCGATCTTGCCGTAGCCGCCGAGTTCGGTGGGATAGGAGACCACCAGGTCGACGCCGGTGGTGCGGCTGTCCAGGCCGTTGGAGAAGATGTTGATGCCGGTGGTGGTCACCGTCGGGTCCAGGACGTTGCCGTTGGCGATGATCGCGGCCAGGACGGGCGGGGAGGTGGAGACGCCGCCCCGGGTGCCGAACACCGAACTGGAGCCGAAGATCCGGTCGGTCAGTTCGATGCGGTAGGCGTCCAGGGTGACCGTCATGCGCGGAACCGGGTGGGCCACCACGCCGATGCTGTAGTTGGTGGATTCCTCGGGCTTCAGCTTGTCGATGCCCAGCAGGCGGGCGGCGGGCGCGTTGGGCGCCAGCTGCACGAAGGCCGAGGTCGGGGAGACGTTGGTGGCCGAGTAGTAGGACTCCGCCAGGGTCGGCGCCCGGAAGCCGGTGCTGATGGTGCCGCGCACGGCGAACATGTCGCTGAAGTCGTAGCGGCTGGTCAACTTGGCGACGGTGGTGTCGCCGAAGTCGCTGAAGTGCTCGAAGCGGACGGCGGCGTCGACCTTCCAGGGGACGGTCGGCGAGACCGCGAAGTCGGCATAGGCCGCCCAGTTGGTGCGGCTGTGCTTGCCGGCGTCGGTCAGGGAGAAGCCCGGATAGGACTGCGAGCCTTCCTTGTAGCGGGAGGCCGCGTCGCCGGCTCCGATCTCGTAGGTGTCCCGGCGCTGCTCGATCCCGAAGGCGACGTCGAGCGGGGCGGCCATGCCCACTTCGAAGTCCTTGCGGAAGTCGAGGTTGTGGGTGAGCTGGGTGGTCACCCAGGACCCGGCGTAGAACGAGACCGGGGTGAAGCCCCTGGCCGTCAGGGTCGAGGTGTCTGCGTAGAGGCTGGCGTTGGCCGAGTCCTCCACCCGGACCTCGATCGAGTCCTTGCCGTAGGTCGAGCTGAAGTCGATGCTCCATCCGGCGACCTCACCGGAAACACCTACGGTCGCGGCGTAGTCGTCCTCGATGATCCGCTCGCGGGGACTGAAGCCCAGGGGGAAGGGGCGGTCGGCCGCGCCCTGCTTTCCGGAGACCCGGTTGAAGCGGCGGTAGTTCTCGTAGGCCGAGGCGTCCTTGTGGCCGAAGCCGCCGAACGAATAGAGCTCGAAGTCGCCCGGCAGGGTGACGCCGGCGTTGTAGCCCAGGTTGCTGAGCCGGTACTCGGCGTCCCCGGAAATCAGGTTCAGGTTCGGATAGCCGGGGATCTTGCTCTCCACGGCGTTGTTCGTCGCCGAGTAGCTGGGGCTCAGCGGATTGAACACCCGCTGGTCCGGCAGGCCGCGGTTCGAGAAGCCGTGATATTTGGTCTCGACCGTCAGGTTCAGGTAGCTGTTCTCGATCGGGGCGAAGCCGACATTGGCCGAGATCGCGGCGGTCTTGCCGCCCTCGTCGATATATTCGCCGCCGGTGGCGGAGATCATCCCGCCGCCGTCGTTCTTCTTCAGGATGATATTGATCACCCCGGCGATGGCGTCGGTCCCGTACTGGGCCGCGGCGCCGTCGGTCAGCACTTCGATCCGGCCGATGGAGGCCATCGGGATGAAGTTGAGGTCGGCCGCCGCCGCGCCCTGATAGGCGCCCGACAGGACGGCCAGGTTCGAGGTCGTGTGGCGGCGCTTGCCGTTCACCAGCACCAGGGCCTGGTTGGGGCTCAGGCCGCGCAGCCGGGCGGAGAGGGTCAGGTTCGCCGTGTCGCCGCCGAACGCCTGGGCGTTGAAGGAGGGCACCATGTTGGCCAGGCCGAGGCGCAGGTCCGTCTGGCCGGACCGCTGCAGGGCGGCGGTGTCCACGACCTGAACGGGCGCGGGGCTGTCCTCCACCTTCAGGCCGGTCTGGCGCGTTCCGGTGACGATCACCTCCTCGACCGCGGCGTAGGCGCCGTCGGCGTCCGCGGCCTCGGCGGCGTGAGCGGCCTGCGAGGCCAGACTCAGAAGGCTCGCCAGGGAGACGCCGGCGATCAGTCGCAGTCTTGTTGTCGTGGTCATTTTCATTACCCCCTCGTTGTGAGCGGCTCGGTCGGCCGCATGGATCCGCGCGCCGGCAGGGCGGCGCGAAGCTGTTGAGCGAACCGGCGCGCGCGCTCGTTCCGCGTCACGCGTATGTATTCGCTAGTATTGTTTGGATTTTAGAGTGTTGATGCGGGCCAAAAGTCGCGCCGCGGATCAACACAGTATCTATACGCTGGCCTGACAGGCAGTCGTGGAATCGCATACCGATATACTCTCTCAAGAACGTGAGAGCCCAGCCCGCTTGCTTCCCCCGAAGCGATATTATTTTGAACTCACATCAAGAGAGTGCGGCCTTCAAATTCTTCAGGTCGGACCCTTCTGACAATAAGATGGTCTTCATGAATCATATTTCCTGTCAACGAAGGAGGTGGTTCAAGGCTTGTGCGCACGAAGACGGCCCTTTTGCAGGCGATCGACGCTCGGAAAATGGGCGTTGGCCTTAGGAGGCAAAAATAGTCCCGGTGAGACAACCGGTCGCACGGGTTGAAGACTTCTCATCACTGGTAGTTATTTGCGGAATATTTGGGCGAATGGCGCCCTCGTTTTGATCAGGCGCGCTTCGGGACCGCCCCGGCGCGCGGGGCCGACCCGGTTCGGCCTTGCGGCCGCCGCCGCCGTCTTAAGGTCGTACCGGCGCGCGACCGCTTGAGCCCGACCTCGCCTTGACCGATTGTGAGGCCGCGCGTCGCTTCCGGCGTGCGGCGAAATTGACGGAGAAACCGATGCGCAGACTGCCGATCCTGGCCGCCCTCCTCGCCCTGGGCGCGGCCGTGCCCGCCGCCGCCCAGGTCAAGCATGTGGGTCCGGCGACCTCCCCGATCGCCCGGGCCGTGGTGGTGCCGCCGGGCTACTCGACGGTCTATGTCAGCGGAATCACGCCCCAGCCCGTCGCGGCCGGCGCGCCGGCGCTGGGCGACACCAAGACCCAGACGGTCAGCATCCTGACCCAGATCCAGGACATCCTGAAGGCCGAGGGCCTGACCATGGGCGACGTGGTGATGATGCGCGTCCTGCTGGTCGGCGACCCGGCCAAGGAGGGCAAGATGGACTTCGCCGGCATGATGGACGGCTACAAGCAGTTCTTCGGCACCACCGAGCAGCCGAACAAGCCGGCCCGCATCACCAGCCAGGTCGCGGCCCTGGTGTCGCCGCTCATGCTGGTGGAGATCGAGGTCCAGGCGGTGAAGAAGCCGTAGGAGCCCATCCTCTCCCTCCTCGGGGGGAGAGGACGCGCCGCAGGTCTCAGCTCACCAGCTTGGTGACTTCCTCGACCTCGTCGGGGGTCAGCTTCCAGTCGGCGCCCCTGGCGTTGGCCTCGATCTGCTCGACCTTGGTGGCGCCGGCGATCACCGAGGAGACCACCGGGTGGCCGAGGATCCAGGCGAAGGCCAGCTCCAGCAGGCTGTGGCCGTGGTCCTGGGCCCAGGCGTCCAGCTTCTCGAGCTTGTCGAAGTTCTTGTCGTTCAGCGCCGCGGCCCCGCGCGGCCCCCAGGCGGCCAGGCGCGTGCCCTCGGGCGGCGTCTCGCCGCGGGCGTACTTGCCGGTCAGCAGGCCCGAGGCCAGCGGGAAGAACGGCAGGAAGCCCAGCCCGAACTTCTCGCAGGCCGGCAGCACCTCGCGCTCCACGTTGCGCTCGAGCAGGCTGTAGTTGTTCTGGGCGGAGACGAACCGCTCCAGGTGGCCGGTCCTGGAGATCCAGTCGGCGTCGGCGATCTGCCAGCCGGAGAAGTTGGAATTGCCGAGATAGAGCACCTTGCCGTCGCGGACGAGGTCGTCCAGCGCGCGCAGGGTCTCGTCGATCGGCGTCTCCGGATCGGGCCGGTGCATCTGATAGAGGTCGATGCGGTCGGTCCCCAGCCGCTTGAGGCTGGCCTCGACCGCGCTCACGATATAGCGGCGCGAGCCGCCGGCGTTGTCGCCCATGGCGAACTTGGTGGCGACCACGGCCCGGTCGCGCTTGCCCTTCAGGGCCTCGCCCAGGAACACCTCCGACTGGGTCCCGCCATAGATGTCGGCGGTGTCGAAGAAGGTGATGCCGTTGTCGAGCGCCGCATCGACCACGACCTGGGTCTGGGCCTGGTCGATCCGCATCCCGAAATTGTTGCAGCCCAGCCCGATGGCGCTGACCTTCAGCCCGCTGGTTCCCAATCTGCGCAGTTCCATAGGCCGCCTCCCAATCGTTCCATTTGAATGGGCGGAGCATAGGGCGAGCGGAGGGCCCGGCGCTACCCTCCGTCCCGGTGAGCGGGAGGGGAACGGGTCAGGCGACGCGGGCCTTGTCGAGGAAGTCGTCGCCGGCCTCGTCGAGCACCGCCTGGATGGCCATCAGCAGGCGCTCAAGCTCCAGCGGCTTGGGCACCAGCAGGTCCATGCCGGCGGCCAGGTATTCGGTCTGGTGGTGGGCCATGGCGTTGGCCGTGAGCGCGATGATCGGGGTGCGGGCGAGACCCGACGCGGCCTCGCGGTCGCGGATCTCGCGGGTGGCCGCGGGGCCGTCCATGACCGGCATCTGCACGTCCATCAGGATCGCGTCCCAACCTCCCTGGGCCCAGGCGTCGACGGCTTCGCGGCCGTTGTTCACGCACTCGACCTCCAGCCCGACCTGGGCCAGCAGGGTCTTGAGCACCAGGCGGTTCATGGGGTTGTCTTCGGCCGCCAGGATCCTCAGGCCCGAGGCGTCGCGCACCTCCGGCGCCGCCAGACGGTCCTCGCGCACCCAGGCGGGGTCGTCCGCGGGCCGCCGCTCCAAGGGCAGGCGGACGGTGAAGACGGAGCCCGCGCCCTCGGCGGAGCGCACCTCGATCCCGCCCCCCATCAGCTCGCAGAGCTGGCGGCAGATCGACAGCCCCAGCCCCGAGCCGCCGTAGCGGCGGGTGGTCGAGGCGTCGGCCTGGACGAATTTCTGGAACAGGTGGCCCAGGCGGTCGGCGGGAATGCCCGGCCCGGTGTCCGACACCTCGAATTCCAGCAGATCCGCCGCCCGCCGCACCTGCACGCTCACCGCGCCCCGGGCGGTGAACTTCACGGCGTTGGAGACCAGGTTGTAGAGGATCTGGCGCACCCGGGTCGGGTCGCCGCGCCAGCGGCCGCGGGCCTCCGGGGCGATGTCCAGGCTGAGCGACAGGTCCTTCTCGGTGGCGAGCGTCGTGAAGGTGGCGCGCACCCCCTCGATCATGTGGTCGAGATCGAGGATCCCGTCCTCCAGGTCCAGGCGGCCGGCTTCGATCCGCGACAGGTCGAGCAGGTCGTTGAGCAGGGCCAGCAGGGTCTCCCCCGACTGCCGCACGACCGACAGGCGCTCGCGCTGGATGTCGGAGAGCTCGTCGCGGGCCATGGCCTGGGCCATCCCCAGCACGCCGTTCAGAGGCGTACGGATCTCATGGCTCATGGTGGCCAGGAACTGCGACTTGGCCTCGCTGGCGGCGTCGGCGGCGTCGCGGGCCCGCTTCAGCCGCAGATTGGTCTCCCGCAGGCGCCGCTCGGTGCGCTTCACGTCCTCGATCGACTGGGTGACCACCACGCAGCGCACAGGACCCTCGCCGGCGAACCGGGCGACGGTGGCGCGGTACCATTCCCCGCTGATGGTCTGGTAGGCGCGGATGAAACTCTCGCGATCTCCCGCCAGGACCCGGCGGAT
>DASUIJ010000148.1:0-5064 GCA_036279815.1 Phenylobacterium sp.
CGAAGGTGCTCGGCCTCGAAGGCGTCGCGCAGCGACATGTTTCGGGTCCCGCGGCTCATCCGACGCTGCCTTCCAGGCTGATCGCCACCAGCTTCTGGGCCTCCACGTAGGGCACGGTGTGCGCGCCGCAGGTCTTGCCGATCAGCAGGCTGTCGCACTGGGTGAAATTGCGCGCGCCCCTGGCCTTGGGGTGGGCCGAGACCAGACCGCGATAGGTGTTGGACGAGCGGCCCGCGCTGATCCCCTTGGAGATGATCCGGGAGCGCGTGTTGGCGCCCAGGTGGATCATCTTGGTGCCGGTGTCGGCCTGCTGGCGGCCGTTGGTGATGGCGATGGAATAGAACTCGCCCGAGCTCTCGTCGCCGCGCAGGATGCAGGACGGGTACTTCCACGTGATCGCCGAGCCCGTCTCGACCTGGGTCCAGGAGACCTTGGAGCGGTCGCCGCGGCAGTCGGCGCGCTTGGTGACGAAGTTGTAGATGCCGCCCTTCCCGGTTTCCGGATCGCCCGGGTACCAGTTCTGGACGGTGGAGTATTTGATCTCCGCATCGTCCAGGGCCACCAGCTCGACCACGGCGGCGTGCAGCTGGTTCTCGTCGCGCATGGGAGCGGTGCAGCCCTCCAGGTAGGAGACGTAGGAGCCCTTGTCGGCGATGATCAGGGTGCGCTCGAACTGGCCGCTCTGCGCCGCATTGATGCGGAAATAGGTGGAAAGCTCCATCGGGCAGCGGACGCCCGGCGGGATGTAGACGAAGCTGCCGTCGGAGAAGACCGCGGAGTTCAGGCAGGCGAAGAAATTGTCGGAAACCGGGACCACGGAGCCCAGGTACTTCTTCACCAGCTCGGGATGCTCGCGGATCGCCTCGCTCATCGGGCAGAAGATGACGCCGACGGCGGCCAGCTCCTTCTTGAAGGTGGTGACCACCGAGACGCTGTCGAACACCGCGTCCACGGCGTAGCGCGGCGATCCGACCACGCCGGCCAGAACCTCCTGCTCCCTCAAGGGGATGCCGAGCTTTGCGTAGGTGGCCAGGATTTCCGGATCGACCTCGTCGAGGCTGGCGGGTCCCGTCTTCTCCTTGGGCGCGGCGTAATAGTAGCTGTCCTGGTAGTCGATCTTGGGGAACGACACCTTGGCCCAGTCGGGCTCGTCCATGGCCAGCCAACGCTCATAGGCCTCCAGCCGCCAGGCCAGCATCCACTCGGGCTCCTCCTTCTTGGCGGAGATGAAGCGGATGGTGTCGGCGGAAAGGCCCTTGGGCGCGAAGTCCTGCTCGACCTCGGTCACGAAGCCATGCTGGTACTTTTCGAGATTCTCGACCTGCTGGACGGTCTGCTTGACGGCGGCCATTTGAAGAACTCCTAGGCCGCAGGCGCGCGGCGGCGCGCCTGGTGACGGGTGTGATTGTCGATCCAGGCGTCGGAAAAGGCGCGCCAATCGGCCTCGGTGCTCGCCCAGCCGCCGCTGACACGGATGGAACAGCCGGCCAGGTCGTCCAGGCCCATGGCCGCCAGCACGTGGGAGACCTTGACCTTGCCCGACGAGCAGGCGGAACCGGCGCTGACCATGACGCCAGCCAGGTCGAGCCCCATGACCTGCAGGTCGGCGGCGTGGCCGGGCGCCGCCACGCACAGGGTGTTGGGTAGGCGCGGCGCGGATTCCGCGATGACCTGCGCGCCGTGCGCCTTCAGCCGTTCGGCGGCGGCGTCGCGCCAGGCCCGGTTGTCGTTGGAGTCGCGCAGGGCGGCGCGGGCCGCGGCGCCGAAGCCGGCGATGCCGGCGACATTCTCGGTGCCGGCGCGGCGTCCGCGCTCCTGGCCGCCGCCATGCTGGCGACGCACCAGGGTGGCGCGAGGCCCGAAGGTGAGCGCGCCCACGCCCTGAGGGCCGCCCAGCTTGTGAGCGGACACGGCCAGGGTGTCGGCGCCGAGGACGCGGCTGTCGGTCATGATCTTGCCGCCCGCCTGGACGGCGTCGACATGCAGCCAGCCGTCCGCCGCGCGGACGATCTCGGAGGCTTCCCGCACCGGCTGGATCACGCCGGTCTCGTTATTCGCCGCCATCAGGGCGACGAACGGCTTGCCGTCGGCCGGATCCCAGGCCTGGAGCCGCGCCGCGAGCCAGGCCAGGTCGGCGACCCCGTCGGCGCCCACCGGCAGGAACTCGATGGGCAGGCCCGAAGCCCGGGCGGTTTCCAGCACGCTTTCGTGCTCGATCGCCGCGACGATCAGGCGCCGGGCGCCGGTCGCGATGGCGCTGTCGATGGCCAGGCCGTTGGCCTCCGTGCCGCCGCCGGTGAACACCACGGTGGACGCCGGCCCGCCGATCAGGGCGGCGACATCCTCGCGCGCCTGCTCGACCAGGGCGCGGGCGGCGCGGCCGGCTGCGTGGATCGAGGACGGGTTGCCGCCCAGGGCCAGGGCGCGGGTGATTGCTTCGACCGCCTCGGGGCGGACGGGGGCGGAGGCGTTGTAATCGAGATAGATGCTCATGCGGCCTCGCGGGGCCTGAGCTTGCCGGTGACGACGTCGGAGAGCGACACGGAGGCGAGGTAGCCCTCGATCTGGCGGCCCATCTCTTCCCACAGGTCGTGGGTCAGGCAGCGCTCGCCCTTGGCCATGCAGCCCCTTCCCTTCACCGCGCAACGGGTCGCGCGCAGGGGCTCGTCCACCGCCATGACGATCTCGGCGATGTTGGTCTCGCAGGCCTCCCGGGCCAGGAGGTAGCCGCCGCCGGGACCGCGCAGGCTCTTGACCAGGCCGCGACGGCGAAGCCGGGCGAAAAGCTGCTCCAGATAGGAGAGCGAAATCTCCTGGCGCGCGGCGATGTCGGCCAGGGAGACCGCCCGCTCACCGGAATCGGGGGCAGCCTGGCGGCGGGCGAGGTCGGCCATCGCCATGACGGCATATCGGCCTTTGGTGCTGAGGCGCATCTGGCGGGCGGGTCCGAGTCGGTTTTTTCGAGCGTTTTGCGAAAGCCCTGTGCTAAGGCCCCGGCATACGTGGGGTCTTGGCGGGCGATGAACGCGATCTAGGAAGACCTAGCGCGTTAGTCAACTATTCGAGACGCGATTGTGAGAGGATAGCATGCCTGAGGTGGTTCTGACCGGCGCGGCCGGGCGGATCGAGGGCCGGTATTCCGCCGGCAAGAGCGAGACTGCGCCGATCGCGCTGATCCTGCATCCGCATCCCAGGGCCGGCGGCCAGATGAACCATCCGGTCAATGTGCAGCTCTTCCATCTGTTCATGAAACGCGGCTTCTCGGTCCTTCGCTTCAATTTCCGCGGCGTGGGACGCAGCCAGGGCGAATTCGACCAGGGCATCGGCGAACTGGCCGACGCGGCGACCGCGCTGGACTGGCTGCAGACCACCAACCCCGCCGCCTCGCAGTGCTGGGTGGCCGGCTACGACTTCGGCGCCTGGGTGGGGATGCAGCTGCTGATGCGCCGCCCGGAGACGGACGGCTTCATCTCCGTCTCTCCGCCGACCAACATGTACGACTTCAGCTTCCTGGCCCCCTGCCCGGCCTCGGGCCTGATGCTGCACGGCGGCGCCGACACGGTGACGCCGCCGGTGGAAGTCGAGCGCGTGGTCTCCAAGCTGCGCACCCAGAAGGGCATCGTGATCGACCACAGGGTGGTCGAGGGCGCCACCCACTTCTGGGCCGAGAACCTGCCGGACGTGGAACGCAACGTCGGGGAATATCTCGACATGCGGATCGCCGCCGAACCGATCTAGGGCGCGATCCGGGCCCTGGCCGGCGCATGGCCGCCGCGGTTCAGGGCCGATCCGTCGCTCAGTAGCGCAGGAACGCCTGGCGCTCGGCGATCCAGGCCGCCTCGTCCGGAGCGGCCAAAGCGTCCAGGTCCGACGGCGCGGCAGCCGCGTCGTCCACCCATTCCCGCAGCAGCGGGCCGCCGTTGATGACGTCGATGGCGAGCTTTCCCTCCTCATACTCGTAAGCGAAATCGCGCCACAGCCGATAGTCGGGATAGAGGCGGCGGATGGCCTTGAAGGCCAGGGCCTGCAGACGCCAGGGCTTGAACGTCCCGTGGTCGTAGGCGGCGTCTTCGGTGTGGATCTGCACCCCGTTGCACAGCTGGGCGCCGTGCTTGTTGGGAACGCCCACGTCCTTGTCGGGGGTGGGCTGGAACCAGCACTCGCGCAGGCGGCAGCCCTTGAGCCACTGGGGCGCCAGCGACTGCATCTCCGCGATGATGCGGCGCCCGTCGATGTCGGGCGCGCCGAACAGTTCGAGCGGCCGGGTGGTGCCCCGCCCTTCGGAGAGTGTCGTGCCCTCGAGCATCACCGTGCCGGCATAGGCCCGCGCCATCCAGAGGTTCTGCGCGTTGGGGCTGGGATTGATCCAGGCGCGCTCGCCCAGCGGCCAGCCGAAGCCGGGCGCGGAGTCCGGGCGCCAGTCCTGCATCTCGACCACGCGATATTCGACGTCGAGCTTGAGGGTCTTGATGAACCAGGCCCCCATCTCGCCCAGGGTCAGGCCGTGGCGCATGGGCAGCGGGCCGGCGCCGACGAAGCTCTCCCAACCGGGACGCAGGGTCAGGCCCTCGACGGGCCGGCCGATCGGATTGGGGCGATCCAGCACCCATACCGCCTTGCCGTGCTTCGCCGCGGCCTCCAGCACGTACCGCAGCGTGGTGATGAAGGTGTAGATGCGGCAGCCCAGGTCCTGCAGGTCGACGAGGATGACGTCGAAGCTGTCCATCATCGCGTCGGTCGGCTTGCGGACCGTGCCGTAGAGGCTGAACACCGGGATGCCGTGGGCCGGATCCTCGTAGTCCGGCGACTCGATCATGTTGTCCTGCTTCTCGCCGCGCAGGCCGTGCTGCGGGCCGAAGGCGGCCGTGAGCCTGATGTCCGCGCAGTCGGCCAGCACGTCCAGAGAATGGCTGAGGTCCTGGGTCACCGAGGCCGGATGGCCCAGCAGGGCCACGCGGCGTCCCTGGAGCGGCGCGCGCAGGTCGGTCTCGGAGAGAAGCCGTTCGATGCCGAATTTCATGTCTGCTCAACCGCTGTCAGTTCGAGCGTGAAGCCGCCCGGATG
>DASUIJ010000149.1:0-11435 GCA_036279815.1 Phenylobacterium sp.
GGGATCAGCCAGCTGTTCGGCCTGGGCGTGGTGGAGCAGTCGAGCCGCGGCGGGCGCCTCTTCGTGGATCAGAACCTGATCAACGATCCCAACAAGCTCTCGCTCAACAAGCTGGACCTGACCGTGGCCGCCGGGCAGTCGGCGATCCGGCCCGGCGACGGCAAGGGCGCCCTGGCCATCGCCTCGGCGGGCGACGTGCCGACCACGTTCGACCCCGCCGGCGCCCTGGGCAAGGTCGTCATGACCCTCTCGCGCTACGCCGCGGAATTCGGCGGCGCGATCGGACGCCAGGCCGAAGCCGCCGACACCCGCGCCAAGTCCTCCCAATCGGTCTCCACCGAAGCCACCGCGCGGCGGCAGTCGGTGGAAGGCGTCAATCTCGACGAGGAGCTCGTGCGCCTCACCACCTATCAACAGGCGTTTAACGCTTCGGCCCGCATGATCCAGGCGGCCAAAGAACTGTTCGACGTCCTGACGAGCATGATCTGAGCGAGGCCGTCATGTATCGCGTATCGACCAGCGGTAACTACAGCGCAGTCCTGGCCAACCTCATGGCCGCGCAGCAGCGTCAGATCGAGGCCGGCAACCAGGTCTCGACGCAGAAGAAGGGCACGAGCCTCAAGGAATACGCGCGCCACGCCGAGATGCTCACGGCGATGCGGTCCATCGACACCCGGCTGTCGGGCTATCTCGACCAGAACAAGCTGATCTCGGACAAGCTCGAGACCCAGGACTTCGCCCTGAACCAGGTGGCGACCTCCGCCGACCAGACCCGCCAGTCCCTGGCCGAAAGCCTGGCCAGCGGCCGGGTCGACACCCTGATGCAGGACATCGCCGGCCAGTTCTCCAACGCCGTGAGCGGTCTCAACCAGCGCTACGGCGGCAAGTACCTGTTCGCGGGCGGGCAGATCGACACCCCGCCGGTCTCGGCCACGGCGCTCAGCGACCTGACCGATCCCCTCAAGACCATCCCGGACTTCTTCCACAACGACACCTACGTCACCCAGGCCAAGGTGGACGACGCCACCACGGTCTCGACCGGCCTGCTGGCCGACGGCCTGGGAACGGACCTGCTGAGCGCCTACAAGGCGATCCAGGCCTTCAACGAGGGGCCGGACGGGCCGTTCACCGGCAACCTGACCGACAACCAGCGGACCTTCCTCGAGGGCCAGCTCGCCGGGTGGTCCCAGGTCCATACGGACCTGATCACCAGCACCGCGCGCAACGGCATGGTGCAGAGCCGTGTTGACGGCGTGAAAGCCGATCTCGTCAACCGCCAGAACAGCATCAAGGGAATGGTCGGCGGCATCGTCGACGCCGACCCCGCGGAGGCGGCGACCAATCTCACCCTTGCGGGCACGGCGGTGCAGGCGGCCGCCCAGGTCTTCCTGTCGCTGCAGAACACCTCGCTGCTGAACGTCCTGAGGTGACGGGGCGGCGCACGCCGCCGCCCTCGCAAATCCGGCCCCGAACCGCTACATGGGGGCGATGAACGCACCCGCCTCTTTCACCGACGCCGCCGTGGAGGCCGCCAGGGCCGCCGTCGGCCTGCCGGTCGGCGCGCGGGTGATCGCGGCCATGTCGGGCGGCGTGGACTCCACGGTCACCGCGGCCCTGCTGGCCAGGGCGGGCTATGACGTGGTGGGGGTCACCCTGCAGCTCTACGACCACGGCGCGGCGATCCAGAAGAAGGGCGCCTGCTGCGCGGGGCAGGACATCCATGACGCCCGAACGGCCGCCGAGACCATCGGCATCCCGCACTATGTGCTCGACTACGAGAGCCGGTTCCGCGAGCAGGTGATCGAGGACTTCGCCGACGCCTATCTGCGGGGCGAGACGCCCATCCCCTGCATCCGCTGCAATCAGACGGTGAAGTTCCGCGACCTGCTGGACGTCGCCCGCGACCTGGGCGCCCAGGCCATGGCGACCGGGCACTATGTGCGCCGCGAGCAGGGTCCGGCGGGTCCGGAGCTGCGCCGCGCCGCGGACCCCGCCCGCGACCAGAGCTACTTCCTGTTCGCCACCACGCCCGAGCAGCTGGACTATCTGCGCTTCCCGCTGGGCGGGCTGCCGAAGCCGGAGGTCCGGCGCGCCGCCGCCGAGCTCGGCCTGGCCATCGCCGACAAGCCGGACAGCCAGGACATCTGCTTCGTGCCCGAGGGGCGCTACACCACGGTCATCGACCGTCTGCGGCCGCAGGGCGCCGAGCCGGGGGACATCGTCCACCTGGATGGCCGGGTGCTGGGACGCCATGAGGGCGTGACCCGCTACACCATCGGCCAGCGTCGGGGGCTCCACGTGGCGGTGGGCGACCCGCTGTTCGTGGTGAAGATCGACGCCGACGCGCGCCGGGTGATCGTCGGGCCGCGCGAGGCCCTGCTGACCACCGGCCTGGTGCTGAAGGAAACCAACTGGCTGGGCGACGAGGCGTCGATCCTGGCGGCGGCGAAGGCCGCCCGCCCGGTGCTCGCCCGCGTGCGCTCCACCGCCGAGCCGGTGGCCGCCCGCCTGGCCGCCAACGGGGACAAGGTCGGCGTCACCTTCGACAGTCCGGAACACGGCGTCTCGCCGGGCCAGGCCTGCGTGCTCTACGCGCCGGAGGCGCCGGACCGGGTGTTGGGCGGCGGATTCATCGAACGGACGATCGGCGCGCTCTAACGCGCGCGGGCCACCGGCGTCGCCACCTCGTTGCGGCGCAGGAACGGCGGGGTCCAGGGCGGATCATAGAACCAGGCGACAGGCGCTCCGGTCGCCTTCCAGGACTGGCCCGCCAGGGCTTCGGCCAGCGCCTCCGTGCGTTTCGCCACCGCCGGTCCGCTACGGGACCCGGAGAACCGCAGCACCGCATAGTCCTGCGCCGGCAGTTCGACGATGCGCACGTCCGGGTCCGAGGGGGTCGGCAGGGTGTCGCGGGTGTAGCGCGCCGGCATGATGAACTGCACCCGCCAGGCCCCGCCGTCGGCGGTCTGCACCACCGGGGCGGTCATGGCGATGGTCTGGGACCGGCCGCCGCCGCTCTGCGCCACGGGCGCGGTCATGGCGATCGAGGCCTTTGCGGTGTTGCCGCCGAAGATGTAGCCGGCCACCTTGCGGAAGCCGGCGTTGCGGGCCGCCTCCGCGTCGCCGGCGACCGTGGCTTCCGCCGCCAGCCGGGGCCCGTAGTGGCGGATCTCCACGGCGCCGACCTGTTCGACCACCGTGTAGCGCGGCTGTTCCGTCCCGGCTCGCACGCCGACCAGCTGGCCCAGGCCCGAAAGCACCGTCACCGCGAGCTCGCCGATCTTCATGGCCCTGGGTCTCCGTTCGTCCACCTGTCTACCCGGTGTGGCGGTCGCGGCAAGTCGCGCATCTGTTGACGTCGGGGCGCCTTGCGCTTGGGCATGTTGCAGCGCACATCAGCGGCGAACATTCGGAGTCTTCGCCATGTCCGCCACCGATCCCGTCGTCATCGCCTCCTACGCCCGCACCCCGATGGGCGGCTTCCAGGGCGTGCTGTCCCCCGTGAAGGCCACCGATCTCGGAGCCGCCGCCGTGCGCGCCGCCGTGGAGCGGGCGGGTCTGAAGCCGGAAGACGCCGACCAGATCATCATGGGCTGCGTCCTGCCCGGCGGCCTGGGCCAGGCGCCGGCCCGTCAGGCGGCGCTGGGCGCCGGCCTGCCCAAGTCGGTCGAGGCGACCACGGTCAACAAGATGTGCGGCTCGGGCATGATGGCGGCGATGCTGGCGCACGACGCCCTGGCCGCCGGCTCCGCCGACGTGATCATCGCCGGCGGCATGGAGAGCATGACCAACGCGCCCTACCTGATGACCAAGCATCGCGGCGGCGCGCGGATCGGCCACGATACGATCTCGGACTCCATGTACCTGGACGGCCTGGAGGACGCCTATGAGCCCGGGCGGCTGATGGGGTCGTTCGCGGAGGAGACCGCCAAGTCCTACCAGTTCACCCGCCAGGACATGGACGACTACGCCATCACCTCCCTGAACCGCGCCAAGGCGGCGTCGGAGAGCGGCGCCTTCGCCCGCGAAATCGTCCCCGTCGAGGTGGTCACCCGCAAGGGCGCGGTGCTGGTCTCCGACGACGAGCAGCCGGCCAAGGCCGATCCGGCCAAGATCCCGACCCTGAAGCCCGCCTTCGCCAAGGACGGCGGCATCACCGCGGCCAATTCGAGCTCGATCTCCGACGGCGCCGCGGCCCTGGTGATGACCCGCGCCTCGGTGGCCCAGCGGCTCGGCCTGAACGTGGTGGCCCGCGTGGTCAGCCACGCCGCCCACGCCCAGGAGCCCGGCCTGTTCACCACCGCGCCGGTCTCGGCGATCCAGAAGGCGCTCAAGAAGGCCGGCTGGAGCGTCGGCGACGTGGACCTGTACGAGGTCAACGAGGCCTTCGCCGTGGTGGCGATGATCGCCGAGCGCGACCTGGGCATCCCGCGCGAGAAGCTCAACGTCAACGGCGGCGCCTGCGCCCTCGGACACCCGATCGGCGCCAGCGGCGCGCGCATCCTGGCGACCCTGATCTCGGCCCTGCAGGCCCGGGGCGGCCGCAAGGGCGTCGCCAGCCTCTGCATCGGCGGCGGCGAGGCGACGGCGATGGCGGTGGAGCTGATCTAAGCCGAAGCCGTCACTTCCCGGACGGCCGCGGCATCGCCGGATGCCCGGCCGTCATGTCCATCATGTTGATCTTCATGCCGTTGGCGAGCGCCATGTCCCCCGGCTTCATGTCGGCGGGGCAGGGGCCCTGCCAGGTGGCGGTGAGGGTCATCTTGTGCGGGCCGTTCATCTGCGGCGCGCCGGCGCCCTCGGTCACGCTCTCCGACTCCACCCGGTAGCTGGTGTTGAAGTCGCCGGTGACCCGGCCCTTGGAACTGACCTTGCCGCCGCTGCCCATGTCGCAGGACGAGGTGAACGCCCAGCCGCCCGGCGCCGGGGTGACGGCGGACTGCTGGCAGATGTCCTTGCTGGCGCCCGCGCCCCAGACGGCGAGCTTGGACTCGACCTCCTTGTCCAGGCAGATGCTCGAGACCTGCTCCATGCCGGAGGTGGAGACGGTCTGCTTCCACAGGCCCGGCTTGCGGGTGGGCATGGCGGGCGGGCCGGCGGCGGGCGCCTTGGCCGGGGTGGTCGCCGAGGCCGCCTGGCCGGCGTCCGGAGCCTGGGCCGCCTTCTCCCCCGCCGGCTTGCTGCATCCACCCAGCGCCAGAGCCGCCGCCGACAACGCCAGAATTCCGTGACGCCAATTCATGCGAACCTCCCTTGGAATGTATCTGGCCGCGACGGTATCGGGGATCGATCTGCGGCGCGAGACGGTTATGATCGTCCCATGAACCAGCTACGCGACACCGGCGCCCGCTACGAGATGGACGAGCAGGGCCTGACCTCCTGGGCCGACTACCGCCGCTCCGGCGACCGGCTTTATCTCGACCATGTGGAAGCCCCGCCGCCCCTGCGCGGGACCGGCGCTTCCGGGCGGCTGATGGCGGCGGTCGCCGCCGACGCCCGGGCCAAGGGCCTGAAGATCACGCCGATCTGCAGCTATGCGGCGGTGTGGCTGCAGCGAAGTGAGAAGTTCCGCGATCTGGTGACCTAAGATCACGAGACAAGGTGTCCTGGTTCCCTGATGAGTCGGCGCTGATCGTCGCGCCTCTCGCCGGAGTCCTCCTCATGCGCCCCGCCTTCCTGCTCCTCGCCCTGACGCTGGCCGCCGCTCCGGCCGCCGCCCAGCCCGTTTCGCTGAAGACGCCCCCGGCGGTGATCGCCGACCCGACCCCCGACACGGCGTTCCCGGCCAGGCTGGAGGTGCTGCACATCCCCTCCGGCGGGGTGAAGATCAACGGGATCGCCCTGGTGGCCGCCGGGCCCGGGCCGCACCCGGTGTTCGTGCTGTTCCACGGCCTTCCGGGCAACGAAAAGAACCTCGACCTCGCCCAGGCGGTGCGCCGCGCCGGCTGGACGGTGGTGACCATCAACTATCGCGGCTCCTGGGGCAGTCCCGGCGAGTTCCGCTTCGGCCAGAACCTGGAGGACGCGCGCGCCACCCTGGCCTATGTGCGCGACCCGGCCGTCGCCAGGACGCTGCGGATCGACCCGGCCCGCATGGTGGTCGCCGGCCACTCCATGGGGGGCTGGGTGACCGCCCATACCGCCGCCGCCGAGCCCGGCCTGCTGGGCGCGGTGACCTTCTCGGCCGCCGACGTGGCCATGCGGGGCGTCCAGGGGAGGGACAATCCGAGGGCGGTCGCGGCCGCCATGGACGGCAATCGCGAGGCCCTGGCCGGGGTGACCGGCGAAAGCATGGCCGCCGAGCTGATCGCCCACGGCGAGGACTGGCGTCTCGACAGGCTGGGCCCGCAGCTCAAGGACCTGCCGATGCTGGTCCTGCACAGCGACGACGGGTTTCGTCCCGATTCGGAGCGGATGATCGCCGCGGTGAAGGCGGCCGGCGGGACCGGAATCCAGGAGGCCCACGTGGCCACGGACCACGGCTGGTCGGACCACCGCATCGCCCTGGAGTCCCTGGTGATCAACTGGCTGGACGGCCTGGGCGCGAAGTGAGCGCGGCTCTCGACCCCTGACGCGAACTGCGGCAGGCTGCCCTTGCGACGGAATGCGGCATCATAGGTCGCGCCCGTCGGTTGTATGTCCGGTACCTGAGTGCGGTGTACGGAGGCGGCAATGGGTCGACGTCTGGGGATTGTGGCCGGGTTGGATGTCCAGCCGCTGGCGCTGGACGCGGAACTGGCCGACCTGCTCGAGGCGCGCCTGGAGTTCGCCCGCGTCCGCATCGAGGCCTACGCCCGCCGCCGCAGCTTCATTCAAAGCCTCAGCCTGGTCCTGCGCAGCCTGGGCGCCGCCCTGCTGACCGTGGGGGCGATCTTCCCGGCCCTGCGCGAGGCCGTTCCCAGACTGATCGAGTCGCCGATGGGCGGCCTGGCGTTCGGCTATGTGCTGCTGGGCCTGGGCGCCGCCGCCCTGGCCGTCGATCGCGGCTTCGGCCTGTCCCGGATCGGCCCGCGGCTGGCGGCGGCCGAGGTGGCGCTGGCCGGCGCCGAGGAGCTGTTCCTGGCCGACTGGCGCATCGCCGGCGAGCGTCCGGCCCCTGAGGCCCGGCGTCAGCGCCTGGATCTGGCCCGCGCCTTCACCGCCGAGGTCAACCGCATCGTCCGGCGTGAGGTCGACCGCTCGGGCGACCTCGGGTCCGACAGCTAGCGGCCGCTCAGGAGCTGTAGGGTCTGGGCCTTGGCTCCGATGTCCTCGGCCAGGCGGCGCGCGATGTCCCGCACCCCGACAGGATAGGCCTCGCCGCCCTGGGCGATGTCGCTGGACAGCGCCTCGACGGTGGCCAGCGCGGCCCGCAGGGCGGTCACATGCTCCCGGGCCAGGCCGCGGGCTTCCGCCTGCAGCTTGCGCACCCGCTGGGAAATCGAATCCTGGGCTTCGAAGTTCGGCGTGGTCGACATGGCCACAACGCTCAATGCCCGTTCTTGAACACGTACAACCATAGCTTGGCTCCAGTTTGAAACAGGACGCCTGGCGCGCCGCACATTCCGGGCCAAGTGACCGATGGGACGGCTCATGCCCGTCCCGAGATCGCCTCGATGGTCTGCACCTTCTGCTCGCAGTCCTCCGCCAGCCTGCGGGCGATGTCGCGCACCCCGGCGGGATAGGCGTCGCCCCCGGCCGAGATCTCGCAGGCCAGGCGCTCGACCTCCACCAGGGCGGCTTCAAGGGCGTTGATGTGCTCTCGGGCGAGGCCTCGGGCCTCCTCCTGCAGGGCCCGGATGCGGGCGCTGAGCGTTTCACGGGATAGCGGGTGTTGGTCGGAGACGACCGAGAGCTGACGTGACATGGACCCTGTTCCGTTGGGGGGAGCAGACCGGCTGGCCACCATGGCCCGCCTTCGGGTTCCCATGGTTCCGCTACGCGTGAAGGGGCGAATCAGTTCCCGGGTCGGAAGCGGCGAATCGGAAGGTGGGGATTCCGGGTGACTCCGGGCGCGCGGGGTCGGGTGGCGATTACCGCCTTCTCCGCGACGGGATTCAACCGCCGGCGTCCCTACCGCTTCCCCTTCCGGAACCGCTCCGCCGCCTCGGCCCGCGCCTCGGCGCGCACCTTCTTCACCGCCGTGCGGTCCACCGCCTCGCCGGGGGCCGTCAGGGCGTCGTTGGCGAACTCCAGGTCCAGCAGCTTCAGGCGCTTGATCTCGTCCCGCAGCCGGGCGGCGGTCTCGAACTCCAGGTCGGCGGCGGCCTGGCGCATCTTGGATTCCAGGTCGCGAAGGGTGACCTTGAAGTTGTCGCCCATGAACGGCTTGCCGGCGTCCTCGGCCACGCCCACCGGCACGGTGACGCGGTCCTTCTCGTAGGGGCTGGCGAGGATCTCCTTGATCGAGGACTTGATGCTGGCCGGAGTGATTCCGTGTTCCAGGTTGTACTGGGTCTGCTTCTCCCGGCGGCGCTTGGTCTCGGCCATGGCGCGTTCCATGGAGCCGGTGATGCGGTCGGCGTAGAGGATGACCTTGCCGTCCACGTTCCGCGCGGCGCGGCCGATGGTCTGGATCAGGCTGGTCTCGGAGCGCAGGAAGCCCTCCTTGTCGGCGTCGAGGATGGCCACCAGGCCGCACTCGGGGATGTCCAGGCCCTCGCGCAGCAGGTTGATCCCCACCAGGGCGTCGAAGGCGCCCAGGCGCAGGTCGCGGATGATCTCGATCCGCTCCATGGTGTCGACGTCGGAGTGCATGTACCGCACGCGCAGGCCCTGCTCGTGCATGTACTCGGTGAGGTCCTCGGCCATCTTCTTGGTGAGCACGGTGATCAGCGAGCGGTAGCCCTTCAGGGCGGTGTCGCGCACCTCGGCGATCACGTCGTCCACCTGGCTGTGGTTCTCGCTGATGACCGGGCGGATCTCCACCGGCGGGTCGATCAGGCCGGTGGGGCGGATCACCTGCTCGGCGAAGACGCCGCCGGCCTTCTCCATCTCCCAGGCCCCGGGCGTGGCCGAGACGTGGATGGTGGCCGGCCGCATGGCCTCCCACTCCTCGAACTTCAGGGGCCGGTTGTCGATGGCCGAGGGCAGGCGGAAGCCGTACTCCGCCAGGGTGAACTTGCGCCGGTAGTCGCCCCGGTACATGCCGCCGATCTGGGGCACGGTCTGGTGGCTCTCGTCCACGAACAGCAGGGCGTTCTCGGGGATGTACTCGAAGAAGGTGGGCGGCGGCTCCCCGGGGCGGCGGCCGGTGAGGTAGCGGCTGTAGTTCTCGATGCCGGCGCAGGAGCCGGTGGCCTGGATCATCTCCAGGTCGAAGGTGGTGCGCTGCTCCAGCCGCTGGGCCTCCAGCAGCTTGCCGTTGGCCACCATCCAGTCGAGGCGCTCCTTCAACTCCTCGCGGATGTGGGTCACGGCCTGGTTCAGGGTCGGGCGCGGGGTCACATAGTGGCTGTTCGCGTAGATCTTGATGGCCGGCAGGTCCTGGGTCTTCCGGCCGGTCAGCGGGTCGAACTCGGTGATCGACTCCACCTCGTCGCCGAACAGGCTGATGCGCCAGGCGCGGTCCTCGTAGTGGGCGGGGAAGATCTCCAGGGTGTCGCCGCGGCGGCGGAAGGTCCCGCGCTCGAAGGCCTGGTCGTTGCGCTTGTATTGCTGGGCCACCAGGTCGGCCATCAGCTTCTTCTCGTCGATGCGGGCGCCGACCTCCAGGGTGAAGGTCATGGCCGTATAGGTCTCGACCGATCCGATGCCGTAGATGCAGGAGACCGAGGCCACGACGATCACGTCGTCGCGCTCCAGGATCGCGCGGGTGGCGGAGTGGCGCATCCGGTCGATCTGCTCGTTGATGGAGCTGTCCTTCTCGATGTAGGTGTCCGTGCGCGGGACGTAGGCCTCCGGCTGGTAATAGTCGTAGTAGGAGACGAAGAACTCGACCGCGTTGTCCGGGAAGAAGCTCTTGAATTCGCTGTAGAGCTGGGCGGCCAGGGTCTTGTTGGGGGCCAGGATCAGGGCCGGGCGCTGGGTCTGCTCGATCACCTTGGCCATGGTGAAGGTCTTGCCGGAGCCGGTGACGCCCAGCAGCACCTGGTCGTGCTCGCGGCCCTCCAGGCCGGAGACCAGTTCGGCGATGGCCGTGGGCTGGTCGCCGGCCGGCTCGTAGTCGGACACTAGGTTGAAGCGGCGGCCCCCTTCGGACTTGCTCGGCCGCGCCGGGCGGTGGGGCTTCCACAGCATCGGCAGGGCGCTTTCGTCGTAGTCGAAGGCCGCCGACATGTCGGCGACGCCGGGCGTGGGCGCGGAGGAACGGGGCATGAACGTGAACCTAGGGTCGATCCCGCCCGGATGCTAGCCCGCGCCTGCTGACAGAGGAGGGCAGCAGGCCGGCGCCGGGTTCGTATAACGGGGGTTTGCGAAACACGCAAAAGCTGCGTTAACTATATCCACAACCTGCAGCTATGGGGGCGGGCATGCGTGGATATTGGATCGGGATGGCGTCGCTTGGCGCGCTTGCGGCCGGGTTGGCCGGATGCGGGACCACCAGCGTGGTGAACTCGACGTCGGTGGTCAACGACACAGGCGGCGCGGCCGGCAAGGCGGGGCCGGCCTATCTGACCTACTATCTGCCCCAGACGGTGCTGGCGGTGAAGTTCGCCGCCCGGAAATCGGGTGGAGGCGACGAAGACAAGCCCGGCTCGGCTTCAGCCACCGCCACCGTCTCCAACTCGATCACCATCGACGGGAAGGCGGCCAAGGTCGACGCGAAGCCCGACGCGGCGGGCGGCGGCGAGCCCAAGCCCAAGCCCAAGGCGGTCTGCGATCAGGCCATGGAGAGGTACAACCTGCTTCAGGCGGCCCATGCCGCCTACACGCTGAAGCGCGTGGGAGACCTGGAGGCCCTTCGGACCCGGGCCCGCGGTCCGCTCGCCACCGCGGCGCAGCAGGCCGCGGCGGACAAGGCCCTGGCCGATTTCGTGGAGGAGGCGGCCCTCGACGACAGCCGGGTCACGGCTGCGGCGCCGCTGGCCAACCACGTTCTCGCCGTCTGCACCTTCCAGACCGAGGTCACCCCCACGGCGGAGGTGGCGCCCGACCTGATCCAGGCCTACAGGCTGCGCGCGCCCGACGACAGTCTCTCGGCCGACTCCTTCACCTTGAAGATCGCCGAAAACGGCCTTCTGACTTCGGTCTCCACGGTGGCGGACGACAAGACGGCGGAGGCGGCCGCCGGTGCGTTCAAGAGCATCGGAACCATCGTCGGCATCACCTATTCCGGGGGCGTCAGTCCGGTCCCGCAGGGGCTCGTCCTGACGAAAGCCCCCGCGCCCGAGGCGTACGGGTACCGGAGATTGAAGCCCAAACGCCCCTCGGAGGCGGAATACCGCCGCCGCTTCCTGGCCGAGGTCGCCAGGTTCGCGTCGAAGCCGGTGGCCGAGTTGCCGATCCTGGCGCCC
>DASUIJ010000150.1:0-8791 GCA_036279815.1 Phenylobacterium sp.
GGCGGCGTTCACCGAGCGCCAGCGCGAAGCCGTGTTGCGCGAACAGATGGCGGCCATCCAGCGCGAACTGGGCGAGGACGAAGGGGCCAGCCAGGAGATCGCCGAGCTGGGCGCCGCCCTCGACAAGGCGCAGATGCCCGAGGATGTGGAGGCGCAGGCGCGCAAGGAGTTGCGGCGGCTGCAGCGCACGCCGGAAGCCGCGGCCGAGCACGGGATGATCCGCACCTATCTGGATCTTCTGCTGGAATTGCCCTGGGCGCCGCCGGAGCCGAAACCCATCGACATCGCCGAGGCGCGCCGCATCCTCGACGCGGACCACTTCGGTCTCGAGAAGATCAAGCAGCGCATCATCGAGTATCTGGCGGTCCGCAAGCTGGCCCCGTCCGGCAAGGCTCCGATCCTGTGCTTCGTCGGCCCGCCCGGCGTGGGCAAGACCTCGCTTGGCCAGTCCATCGCCCGGGCCATGGGACGCAAGTTCGCCCGCATCAGCCTGGGCGGCGTGCATGACGAGGCGGAGATCCGCGGCCACCGGCGCACCTATGTCGGCGCCCTGCCCGGCAACATCATCGAGGCGATCCGCAAGGCCGGCGCGCGCGACTGCGTGCTGATGCTCGACGAGATCGACAAACTCGGCTCCGGGACCCACGGAGATCCCGCGTCGGCCATGCTCGAGGTGCTGGACCCCGAACAGAACGCCACGTTCCGCGACAACTACCTGGGCGTGCCCTTCGATCTGAGCCGCGTCGCCTTCATCGCGACGGCCAACATGCTCGACACCATTCCCGGGCCCCTGCGCGATCGGATGGAGATCATCTCGCTGGCCGGTTACACCGCCGGTGAAAAGCTCGAGATCGCCAAGCGCTACCTCACGGCCCGACAGCTGGAGGCCAACGGCCTCAAGCCCGAACAGGTGAGCATGGACGATGCGGTGCTGCGCCGGATCATCGAGGACTACACGCGCGAGGCCGGGGTCCGGAACCTGGAGCGCGAGATCGGCCGCGTATACCGGCATGTCGCCGTCAGGATCGCCGACGGATCGGCGGACCACGTCGCCATCACGCCTGAGGTTCTCCCCGACATCCTCGGCCCGACGCGGTTCGAGAACGAAGTCGCCATGCGCACCAGCATTCCCGGCGTGGCGACCGGCCTCGCCTGGACGCCGGTCGGCGGCGACATCCTCTTCATCGAGGCGGCCAAGACCCCCGGCTCGGGTCGGCTGATCCTGACCGGACAGCTGGGCGACGTGATGAAGGAAAGCGTCCAGGCCGCCCTCAGCCTGATCAAGACCGAGGCCGCCGGATTGGGCATCGATCCGGCCCAGTTCGAGAAGACCGACATCCACGTCCATGTTCCGGCCGGGGCGACGCCCAAGGACGGCCCGAGCGCCGGGGTCGCGATGTTCACGGCCCTGACCTCGCTGCTGACCGGCCGCAGCGTCCGCAGCGACACCGCCATGACCGGAGAGATCAGCCTGCGCGGCCTGGTGCTGCCGGTGGGCGGGATCAAGGAAAAGGTGGTCGCGGCGGCGGCGGCCGGACTGAAGCGGGTCATGCTGCCGGCCCGCAACCGGCGCGACTTCGAGGACATCCCGAAGGAGGCGCGGGACCAGCTGGAATTCATCTGGCTGGAAAAGGTCGGAGAGGCCGTGGCGACGGCTCTGGAACCTGCGCCGGAACCGACCGAGCCCGCAATCCAAGCCAGGTCAGCCTGACGAGCTCCAGCGCCGGAGCTTCGCCAGCAGCCTCCAGCTCAGCACGATCAGCACGACGCACAGCGCCGCAAGCAGGGATGCGGCGACGATGGCGATCCCCGGATGGGCGAGCGCCAGCCACAGACCGCCGAACGAGGCCACGTCCTCGACGCTGCTCACGGCGATGTTGCTCACGGGCTCGGGACTGGCGTTGACGATCACCCGCGCGCCGGACTTGGCGCTGTGGCTGAGCAGGGCCGCGCCGCCGCCCAGCAGGAAGACGACCACCTGCCACGCCGGATCGGAGGCGTCGACGATGGCCAGGGCCAGCAGGGCGCCGCCGACCGGGCGGATCAAGGTGTGGATCCCGTCCCAGAGGCTGTCCACCCACATGACCTTGTCGGCCAGCAGTTCGGCGACGGCGCCCAGGACCGCGAATCCGATCACCCAGGGATTGGCCAGCGCGTCGAGCGCCCGGATGTGCTGCGGCAGGTCGATGACGCCCAGTCGCATGGCCAGGCCCGCCGCTGCGATGCAGGCATAGAGCCGCCATCCGGCCAGCAGGCTCAGGCTCGCGGCGACACCGACCAGCTGGACGGCGCTCATCTCGGCGCTCCCGCGTTTTGTGGAGAAATCATCCTATCCCTGATCGCCCTCGCCAATAAGGCGCTTCGCAGTCTGACCGGATTGAGGAGACGGGTGGAGAAAATGTTCAGGTCGCCGCCAAGCAGACCGCCCTGGAGAGACTTTCCGGCCCGGCGGAACATCTCATCGAATTGTGTGCTTCATCGATGGCGTTCACCGTAGCCGCAAACTAGCATTTGTTCCGCACTGGCTATCGGCGGAACGCCAACTGACCAGGGAGATGAAAGCATGAGCGGCGTAGGTTTCATTGGGGCGATCATCATCGGCGCACTCGCCGGCTGGATCGCCGAGAAGATCATGAAGCGCAGCCATGGCCTCCTGACCAACCTCGTCGTGGGGCTGATCGGCGCGCTGCTGGGGGCGTTCGTCGCACGGGGACTGGGCATCAATTTCGGCGGCTTCATCGGAAGCCTGGTGGTCTCGACCCTGGGGGCGGTGCTGTTGCTCTTCCTGCTGGGCCTGATGCCGAAGAAGACCTGAGCGCGGCGCCGACGACCGTCCGCTGGAGCGGCGCCCCTGCCGCGTGATGCTCAAAGAAACTCGATAAATCTGGCGGCCGCGCGGGAAATCGGGCGCGATTGGCGCCCGGGGGTGCAACAGTTGAGCAAAGCCGGTGTCGATTGCTCAAAGGGCGCCCATCGCGTGCGTTCAGCCGAGACGAGGGAGTGCGCCGATGCTTGGAATGGTGCTGAAGGCGCCCCGCAGCGCCCTGTTGGCGGAGATGCGGTCCGATCCAGAGCCCGGCGCCGGCGAGATCCGGTTGCGGGTGCGGGCCTGCGGCGTCTGCCGGACCGACCTGCATGTGCTGGACGGCGAGCTGGCGCCCAGACGCCCGTCGGTGATCCCCGGCCATGAGGTCGTGGGAATTGTGGATGCGATCGGCCCGGGCGTTGAAGGCGTCGAACTTGGCGAGCGCCGCGGCGTCCCCTGGCTGGGCGGAACCTGCGGGCGTTGCCGCTACTGCCTCGAGGGGCAGGAGAACCTCTGCGACGATCCGCAGTTCACGGGCTGGACCCGCGACGGGGGCTACGCCGACACCATTATCGCCCGCGCCGACTACTGCTTTCGGTTGCCCGAAGGCGTTTCCGACGTCGACGCGGCTCCGCTGCTCTGCGCCGGACTGATCGGCTACCGGTCCTGGCGCATGGCGTGCGAAGGCCGCCCGGTTCGACGCCTTGGCCTCTATGGATTCGGCGCCGCGGCCCATCTCCTGGCGCAGCTGGCGATCTTTCACGGCCAGGAGGTCTACGCCTTCACCCGGGACGGCGACCTGCAGGCCCAGGCGCTGGCGCGGCAGATCGGCTGCGTCTGGACAGGCGCGTCGTCACAGTCGCCGCCGGCGGAACTGGACGCCGCGATCATCTTCGCTCCGGCCGGCGAACTCGTCCCCCGGGCCCTCCAGGCTGTACGCAAGGGCGGCGTGGTCGTCTGCGGCGGGATCCATATGAGCGACATCCCGAGCTTTCCCTACGACCTGATCTGGGGCGAGCGGCGGCTCGTCTCCGTCGCCAACCTCACCCGGCAGGACGCCCTCGAGTATCTGCCGCTCGCCGTCAGGGCCGGCGTGCACGGGCATGTGAAGACCTATCCGTTGTCCGAAGCGAACGCCGCGCTGCAGGACCTGAGGGTCGGCGCCTTCACGGGCGCTGCGGTGCTCGTTCCCGACACGATTGCAGTTCGGCGGTGAATTAGCCTCAACAGGCTTGAGGACAGTCGGTTTGCAGATCGGGCCTGGCGTGATGTAGGCGGCAAGCCTGTCGGTCAACGCGGACCCGGCCGGGAACTCCTCACCTCATGGCGGCGAATGACGACGAGGCCTATCCGCCCGCGACGCCGGCGGGCCACCCCAACCTCTGGAGTGTCTGGGCGGGGGACTTCGCCCTGGCGCTGTTCAACTCCCACGAGGCGGCCGCCGACTTCGTGAAGCGCTATCAGGACGCGCAGCCGCCGGGCCGCCACGCCGATCTCGCCATCCATCCGCCCTCGGCCGACCCCGCCGAACCCACCGCCTCCCCGGACGGGCCTCCAGGATTGAGCAGCCCGCTGGGGTCGTGACCGCCCGGGCCAGGAGGGCGACCACGCGTGGTCGGCCGGGCGGACGAAAAGAAGGGGCCGCGGGCCTGGGAAGGGGGGTCGGCCCCAAGCCCGCGGCTCGTGCCGTTCAATACGCGAACCGCACGTCGAAACAGTCTGGATTGCGCGATCCGGCTCCAGGCGTCGCGACACCCCACCCCCGATCATCGGCGCCTGGGGGACAGGCCGACGACCGACTGGCGGATGAGTAACAATCCTCTACAACCTTAGCGGTATCCAGATTTGTTTCGACACGCTTAAGAGCAGAGGCCGCCGATTCCGACAAAAGAGCGATCTTCACCCCGCATGAGCTCAGCGACTTCAGCCGAAACCTGACGGGCGGCCAGGAAATACCGAGGACACGATCATCACGATGTTGGCCTCGCCATCCGTATTTCGGGCGGCGTCCCCACCGAACCATCGTGAGCGCGGTGAGTGATGCTCATGCCGAGTGAATCAATGCGATTTGAATTCAAGGGTCGCGTTCGTCAAGACAGCGCTGACCAGCCGTCGGCGCCCAGGCGCAGGAAGGGCTGACAGGGGGGCGCCACGCAGAAGAACCTCTGCTCAGGGCGCGAGCCAACGCTATCCATAAAGGGTTCTGCTCTTGAAGCTCACAGTTCCGCACTGCCTCGGTCGCGCCTGCCGGCCCTCCGCCACCCCCTTTTATTCCCTCGATCTCCCGGCCTCGGATCTCACCGATGGCGCTGTCGGCGCCCGCGCGCCCAAGTCTCGGTGATGTGAATGAGTTTCGACGCCGCCCAATCCGAATACGACTCGGCCGATCTTCCGCGTCGCCACACGACGTCCAAGTCCGATGACGCCGCGCCGGTCAGGGCGCCGGGCCGTCCCTCGCCCATTCCGCTGCGGACCCTGCCCTCGCTCAGCGCGTTGCAGGCGTTCCAGCGCTCCGGAATCCAGCTCAGTTTCCGACGCGCGGCGCGCGACCTTGCGCTCAGCCCTTCGGCGATCAGCCACCAGATCCGCAATCTCGAAGAGCATTTCGGAGTCCGCCTTTTCGCCCGCGATGGACGGGTGGTGCGCCTGACGGCCGAAGGCGAACGCTATCTCGAGGCGGTCACGCGTTCGCTTTCGATGCTCGAGGAAGCCAGCCGCGGCCTGATGCACCAGGGCCGGGGCGGCCGCCGCGAACTGCGGGTCAGCGGCCTGCCGTTCTTCGTGTCGACGGTGCTGATTCCGTCGCTCTCCGAGTTCGAGAAGCGCTGGCCCGATCTCACCCTGCGCATCGAGTCGACGCACGAATACGCCGACTTCAATCGCGCGGACGTGGACGTCGCCATCCGCCTGGGCCGGGAACGGACCGCAGGACTGCGGCTGGAGCCGCTGATCGAAGTCCGCGGCATGCCCGTCTGCTCTCCCGAGGTGGCGGCGCGCGGCATCAGCGAACCGGAGGACCTGGCGCGCCACGTCCTGATCCATGTGAGTTCGCAGCCGCGGGCCTGGACCGCCTGGCTGAAGGGTGTCGGCTGCGCGGACCTCGAGCCGCGCGGTCACCTGTGGTTCGACAGCCTGCCGGCCGCCCTCGACGCCGCCGAGCATGGCCTGGGCGTGGCCTTGGCCCCCCATCCCCTGATCAACGGGCGCAAGGGCTTCGGCGAGACCCTGGTGCCGGTGGGCCCCCCATGCAACCGATCGCAGACCTACAACCTGGTCTGCCGTCCCGAGCAGTATGACGCGCGGTGGATCACGGCCTTCCGCAACTGGCTGACCCAGGCCCTGGGGCGCTCCGCCGACCCCCGCATCAACTGATGCGGGCGCCCATGGCGCCGCCGCCCCGCACCGCTGCCGTTCCGCGGCGAGGGGCAGGGTCTCACGGGACCCGCGGCAGGTCAGGCGCGACGGGCGACTCGGTCTTCGGCGGGGGGTTCGGTCTGGCGCTCCACGGCCCGAACCAGCCAGTTGCGGAACGCGGCGATCGGCTTGTCCTCGAAGCGCTCGGGCCGGCAGACCATGTAGAAGACCTGGGACCGATCCGTGCGGATCGCGAAGGGCGCCACCAGGGCGCGGCCGAAGTCCTTGCGGCCATAGATCAACGGATCCATCCCCAGGGCGACGCCCAGGCCATGCTCGGCGGCTTCCAGGGCCGCCGGAACGCTGTCGACCCACAGGTCCCGCGCCGCGGTCAGGCCGGGTTCCCCGACTTCCGCCAGCCAGTGCGACCAGGCGTGCGGCTGGCGATCGATATGGATCAGGGTCTGGCCAGCAAGATCCCGGGGACAGGTCAGCGCACGGCGGATCTCCGGGGCGCACACCGGCAGGCCCCGTATCTCGAGCAGGGGGAACAGCTTCAGGCCGGCCGAATGGTCCCGGCCGAGCCGGATCGCCACGTCGATGTCGGTGGACTCGAAGTCCGCATATTCGTGCGAGGTTTCCAGGCGCATCTTGCCCAGCACCCCGTCGGCCTGCAGGTCGGCGTAGGCGGGCAGCATCACCGCGCTGGCGAAGAACGGCAGGGCGCTGACGCGAAGGGTCGCCTGCGTGTCCCGGCGGTCCTCGAGCAGCGCCCGCGTGGCGTGCTCGATGCGCTTCAAGGAGCCGTTGACGGCGTCGAAGTAGTTCTTGCCGGCGGCGGTCAGGCGGATGGCGCCGGTCCCGCGCGTGAAGAGCTGCACGCCCAGCCGGTCCTCCAGCCCGCGGATCTGGTGGCTGATGGCGGAGGGGCTGAGGGCGAGATCGGCGGCGGCGCGCTTGAAGCTGAGTTGGGCGGCGGCGCGTTCGAAGGCGAGAAGAGCGGACAGGGGCGGTACGGCGCGCCGGGGAGTAGAGGTCATGGAATGTCGATCCGATGTGGGGGACGGAACGCTCGCGGCGGCGAAGGAGCGAAGGTCGGCCCTGACGGAGCTATTGCGCCCGCATGGTCGCGGCCCGGAGCAGATCCGGCGCGGCCGTGGGGTCTGGTACGGAGGTCTCACAATGATGCGGATACGTCATGGCAAGCCCTCCCGATCCATTCTACGCAATCGCCCTACAGGGGACACGACGCCCCGAAGGAGCGCGAAACGGAGTGCGCCCCACGACAAGGCGCCTGCGGCAAGAATTCGCTAGTCCGTATTCTTGCGACAGGGCCGGCACACTCATGTGCTAAACCACGGCTGTCAAAGCCAATATTGTCACTGTGACATTGAGATTCCGATGTGGACACCGTGGTGGGTTGAGACCGAGAACCTGCGCTACGAAGGCATTGTAAAGGCCATCGCCGAGGATATCGGAAACGGACGGCTGCAGCCGGGCGAGCGGCTGCCGCCTCAACGGGATGTGGCTTTCCGTCTGGGTCTGGCCCTGGGCACGGTGACCCGCGCCTATGCCGAGGCGGAACGCCGCGGCCTGCTGATCGCCCAGGTGGGCCGGGGCAGTTTCATCGCCGAGATTCCGGCGCTCGAGCAGGAACGACGCATCGACTTCAGCCACAACCTGCCTCCGGCGGCGCCGGCGCGGGCCTATTTTGCGGGAGCCTTCAGCCAGCTCCGCCGCCGCTCCGACCTGCTGGACGAGCTCAACTACGGACCGCCGGAAGGCTGGGAGCGGGATCGCCGCGCCGGCCAGGCCTGGATCGCCATGGTGACGAGCGGCTGGGAAGGGCCGGACTGGCGCAAGATCATCTGCTGCGTCGGCGCCCAGCAGGCCATGCTGTTCGCCGTGGAGGCGGCGACCCCGCGCGGCAGCCCGCTGATCGCCGAGGAGGGGACCTTCTGGGGCCTTCACGACCTGGTCTCGTACACCGGCCACCGGCTCGTCCCCGCCGCCCTGGACCACGAGGGCCTTCGGCCCGACGCGCTGGAACAGGCGGCCCGCACGTCAGGCGCCAGGGTCGCCTATATCCTGCCGTTCCAGAACCCCACGGCGCGGGTCATGAGCCTCGAGCGGCGGAACGCCATCGTCGAGGTCGCCCGCAGGCTTGATCTCCTGCTCATCGAGGACGACCTCTATTCCGCGTTCGGCGCGGACGGCGGGCCGCCGCCCATCGCCGCCCTCGCGCCGGAGCGGACGTTCTACATCAACGGCGTGTCCAAGGTGCTCGCGCCGGGGCTTCGCACGGCCTATCTGGCGCCCCCGCCCGGCGACAGTCACCAGCGGATCGTCACCGCGATCCGGGCGACCATGTACTGCCCGCCCAACCTGGGCGCGGGCATCGTCAGCCAGTGGATCAAGGACGGCGCCGCCGAGGAAATCCGCCTGGCGGTCAAGGCCGAGATGCGGGCCCGGGTGGCGATGGCCCAGGACATCCTGGGCGCCCGGATGGAGCCGCCGTCGACCGGCGAGAGCCTGCATGTCTGGCTCCCCATGCCAACCGCCGACGCCGAGGCGATCACCCGCCGCGCGCTCCGGCGCCGGGTCGAACCCACCCCGCCCAAGGCCCCGCTG
>DASUIJ010000151.1:0-5523 GCA_036279815.1 Phenylobacterium sp.
GGTAAGCCCGCGACCCGCAGAACCTGATCCGGGTCATGCCGGCGAAGGGAACGGACCTGGTCGTCCGGAATCCCTGCGTCGCGTGCCCCTCCGACATGAGGAATCCGCCGGTGAACATCCAGGCCCCGATCGCTAATTCCATTCCCACCGGCGAACGTCCCGGCTCGCGCAAGGTCTATCAGCCCGGCGTGATCTGGCCCGACATCCGGGTGCCGTTCCGGGAGGTCGCGGTGCACCCCTCGGCGAACGAACCGCCGGTGACGATCTACGACCCCTCGGGCCCCTACACCGACCCCACGGCCAGCATCGACATCGAGAAGGGGTTGTCGAAGACCCGCGAGCCCTGGGTCGTCTCCCGCGGCGACGTCGAGGTGGTCGCCAATCCCCGCGCCGTGAAGCCGGAAGACAACGGCGGGGCCACCGGCAAGCACCTGGCGCCCGAGTTCAGAGCGCCGCGCCGGGTCTACCGCGCCAAGGGCGCCGGCGCCGTGACCCAGCTCGACTACGCCCGTCGCGGGATCATCACCGCCGAGATGGAATATGTCGCCATCCGCGAGAACCTGCGCCGCAAGGAAACCGACGCCTTCATCCGCGACGGCGAGGACTTCGGCGCTTCGATCCCCGACTTCGTGACCCCGGAGTTCGTGCGCGACGAGGTTGCGCGCGGGCGGGCGATCATCCCGGCCAACATCAACCACACCGAGCTGGAGCCGATGGCGATCGGCCGCAACTTCCTGGTCAAGATCAACGCCAATATCGGCAACTCCGCCGTCCTCTCGACGGTCGCCGACGAGGTGGACAAGATGGTCTGGGCGATCCGGTGGGGCGCCGACACGGTCATGGACCTGTCCACCGGCCGCAACATCCACAACATCCGCGACTGGATCGTCCGCAACTCGCCGGTCCCCATCGGCACGGTGCCGATCTACCAGGCCCTGGAAAAGGTCGACGGCGTCGCCGAGGACCTGAACTGGGAGGTGTTCCGCGACACCCTGATCGAACAGGCGGAGCAGGGGGTGGACTACTTCACGATTCACGCCGGCGTCCGGCTGTCCTATGTGCCGCTGACCTCCAGGCGGGTCACGGGCATCGTGTCGCGCGGCGGCTCGATCATGGCCAAGTGGTGCCTGGCGCACCACAAGGAGAACTTCCTCTACGAGCACTTCGAGGACATCTGCGAGATCATGCGCGCCTATGACGTGTCGTTCTCGCTGGGCGACGGCCTGCGGCCGGGCTCCATCGCCGACGCCAACGACGCGGCCCAGTTCGCTGAACTCGAAACCCTGGGCGAGCTGACCAAGGTGGCCTGGAAGCACGGCGTCCAGACCATGATCGAGGGCCCCGGCCACGTGGCCATGCACAAGATCAAGGCCAACATGGACAAGCAGCTGGCCGTCTGCGGCGAGGCGCCGTTCTACACCCTGGGCCCGCTCACCACCGACATCGCCCCCGGCTACGACCACATCACCAGCGGCATCGGCGCGGCCATGATCGGCTGGTTCGGCACCGCCATGCTCTGCTACGTGACGCCCAAGGAGCACCTGGGCCTGCCGGACCGCGAGGACGTGAAGCAGGGCGTGATCACCTACAAGATCGCCGCCCACGCCGCCGATCTCGCCAAGGGCCATCCGGGCGCGCGGACCTGGGACGACGCGCTCAGCCGCGCCCGCTTCGAGTTTCGCTGGGAGGACCAGTTCAACCTCGGCCTCGATCCGGAAACGGCGCGCGAGTACCACGACGAAAGCCTGCCCAAGGAGGCCTTCAAGACCGCCCACTTCTGCTCCATGTGCGGGCCCAAGTTCTGCTCCATGAAGATCAGCCAGGAGATCCGCGAAACCGCGGCCCGGCAGAACGACGTGGCGGAGGCGGGCATGGCCGAGATGGCCGAGAAGTTCCGCGCCGGCGGCGGCGAGATCCAGGTGCCGGTGACGCCGGCGAAGTAATGGGTCTATGCGGACCTGGGGCCCGGCAGTTCGATGCTTGGCGCCAGCAGCCGGGATGACACTCTTTGGGGTCGACAATGGCACTTGAATCCGGCGCCACCATCACGGCCGAAGACCTGTCGGATTTCGACTTCGCCGACGCCGACCTCACCGATGCGGTGTTCGTGGATTGCACGATCACCGACGCCCAGCTCTCCAACACCGTGCTGGACGGCGCACGGTTCAAGGGATGCCGGCTGATCCGCTGCCGCTTCGCCCATGCCGAGCTGCGCGAGGCTGTGTTCGAGGATTGCGTGCTGTCGGAGGGCCAGCGGGGCTGCCAGTTCGCGTTCGGGCGGCTGGAGGAGGCGAGGTTCGTCCGCTGCGACCTGTCGTTCGCCCGGTTCGACCGCGTAGGGCTCTACAGCGCGGCGTTCGAGACCTGCAATCTTCGCGGGGCGGTGTTCCTGAAGGCGGACTTCGGCCGTGCGTTCGGGCGCAATGTGGTGCGTTGGGCCGGCGGCTTTTCAGGCTGCAATCTGGAACTCGCCGACCTGGCCGAGCTGCGCCTGCCCGGCGGCGACTTCTCCAGGTGCTCGTTCCGGGAGGCCGACCTTCGGGAGGCGGACTTCGAGGGTTGCGACCTGCGCGAGGCCGACCTGTTCCAGGCCCTGACCGGCGGCGCCAAGTTCGCCCGCGCCGACCTGCGCGGCGCCGAGGTCAGCGGACTTGACCTGTCGAAGCTCGCCAGCATCGCGGGGATGAAGGTGACGGCGGAGCAGTCCTATCGGCTGCTGACCGCCATGGGTCTGGACGTGCACGCCGACTGAGCGGAGTCAGTCGTCCTTGCGGATGCGGATGCGGATCGAGGTGCGATCGCCGTCGTCCGTCCAGAGCCGGACCATCACGGCCGCCATGACCGAGCCCAGGATCGCGGTCGCCGCGCCCATGACCTGTGTCTGGGTCATGCCGAGCGCGGCGTGGTGACCCGCGAGGCCTGCCGAGATGAAGACCAGGATGGCCGTGCCGTACTCGGCGGCCTTCTGCGAAAACAGCTTACTGAGCATGGATTCTCCAATGCCCCCCTTGGGAGGTCAGTCCTCTAGGTCGTACGGGAGAGGGGTAAAAATAAGATGCAGCCGGGCCCGCTGCGACCACCCGCCACAGACGTGGGAGTCAGGCGCGGCGCTTCTCGGGCGTCCAGACGCGGACCGCCACGGCCACGGTGATCGACCCCAGCACCGCGGTCAGCGCGCCCGCCCACTGGACCAGGTTCATGCCGTCGGCGGCCATCCGGCCAGCCAGCATGCTGACCACGAACACCAGGGCGGCCGAGCTCCATTCGGCGCCCAGGCGGGAAAAGACGTACTTGCGCATGAACTCATCCGGATAGTGGGGAGGCGGGCCATTGGCCATGCTCGCGGGCGAGTCGGAATGCGGCATGGGCGCGCGGTTTCCCGGACGGGGAGAAAGCTCAGCTGAAAAATCAGAAGATCGTTTGGACCCATGGATCGCCACACAACGAAGAACGGCCCCGCTGGTGGCGGGGCCGTTCCGTTTCAGGCGACCGCAAGAGGGGCGGCCGGAATGCCTAGGCGGTCGGCGGCGTCACCGTCGCTTCCGGAGCCTGGGGCGCGACCGGCGGGGTCACGGCCTCGGGCGCCGGAGTGACCGGTTCGGCCGCGACGGTGGGCGTGGGCGGGCTCACCACCGGAGCCGGCGCCGCGGCTGAACCCGAATAGGGCTGCGGCGTGGACGGGATGCTGGCGCTGGCGTCGACGCCCGTGGGCGAAGGCGCGGCGACCCGGCGGGCCGGGGCGACGCGGGCGGTCCGGGTCGGGGCCGGCTGGCGGCTCACCGCAGGCGCGGCTGCGACGGGCGCGGGTTCAGTCACCACGACCGGCGGAGCCATGGGCTGGGCGGTGCTGGCCATCAGTTCGGTCGGCTGCATGGCCGGAGAGGCCGCGGCGGGAATCGGCCTGGTCGCGGCCACGGTCGGCTCGCCGCGCTGGCTCATGAAGTAGGCGCCGGCGCCGACCGCCAGGATGACCGCCGGAACGGCGACCCAGACGGCGGGATGGATTCCCGAGCGGGCCGGGCGGGCGGCGCGGTCCCGCGCATAGATCGGCGTGGCGAACATCGGGCCGTCGGATTCGACTTCGTCACGCCCGAAGTCGGCGGACGTGAAGGCGGGGCGGGCAAAGGTGCTGTATTCGGCAGACATTAGCGGACCTCCCAAATTTGTGGTCGGTGATATAACGGTGTTGCGCCGCGAGGGTTCCGTATATTTCCCTGGAAGTAAGGCGTATGGCCATGCAATGTGGTTACGGTTATTGATATAATAGTGTTTTAAGGTGAGATGAAAATTCCCAGGACCGCAGGTAAAGGGAAGTGAACTATGACAATGCTTCCGCAATCCTGACCAATTCTCGCTAATTCATGACAATTTCGCGCCTCAATTCACGGCCGTGCTTCGGGTGAGCCCGAGCGGCGTGTGAAGCCAGAGCGTGATGTCAGGTCAATCTTTCGGCCTCTGCAGGGTCTATGTGGAAGGCGGGACGCCGGACCTGTCGCACTTCATTCCCTCGGAGCGCCTCCCCACGGAGCGCCTGGTCCCCCAGCTCCAGCCTCTGGACGCCAGCCTGCGCGGCTTGGGCGGCCAGCTCCGGTGGGTGGTCGACCAGCTTGGGAACCGGAAGGTGAGCTGGGCGGTGATCGGCGAGGCCCTGGGGATGTCGCGCCAGTCGGCCTGGGAAAGGTTCTCGTAACCCTGCACTGAGTCCTTTCCGCCACGGTCGGGCCCACCTGACGGGGGTGTGACGTCCCGTCCCCCCGGCTCCGCTTGACCCGCCCCTCCGCCGCCCCCCAAGGTGAGGCGGCGTCGGAGGGATGGCATGCGTTTGAAGGCCCGGCTCGATCGTGACTGGCGTTTCATGCGCGGTCTCAATCGCACCCTCAAGCGCGTGAAGGCCATCGCGCCGGATTCCCCCGAGCTGATCTGTGACGACCTTCAGGCGGCCGTGGCGGAATGGCGGGACAGGCCGGCCCTGACCTTCGAGGGCCGGACGATCAGCTACGGCGAGATGGACGCCATCGCCAACCGCTACGCCCATTGGGCGCGGAGCATGAACCTGAGGCGCGGCCAGTCGGTGGCGCTGTTCATGCCCAATCGGCTGGAATACTTCCCCATCTGGTACGGGCTGTCGAAGCTGGGGGTGGTCACCGCCCTGATCAACAACCAGCTCTCGGGCCAGGCCCTGGCCCACTGCCTGAACATCTCCGGCGCGGCCCAGGTGATCGTCGACCCCGAGACCTCCCCGGTGTTCGAAGCCGCCAAGGCGCTGCTGGAAAAACCGATGCAGCAGTGGGTCCTGGGCCCGGCGCACGGCGACCAGCGCGACCTGGTCCAGGCGTTGAAGAGCTGCAGCCAGCTCCCGCCCGACCGCTCGGCCCGGGAGGGCATGACCGCGCGGGACACGGCGCTGTTCATCTACACCTCGGGGACCACCGGCCTGCCCAAGGCGGCGCGGATCACCCATGCCCGGGCCCAGCTCTACATGCGCGGCTTCGCCGGCGCGACGGGCGCCGCCGAGAAGGACCG
>DASUIJ010000152.1:0-10598 GCA_036279815.1 Phenylobacterium sp.
GGCCTCGCGCTGGCGGTGTCGGCCAACGGCCAGGTGGCCGTCGCCGGAAAGGTGACGGGCGGCCTGGGCGGAGCCACCAACGGCGCGCTGAATTCCGGCGAGTCGGGTTCGTTCGCCACCAACAGCGACAGCTTCGTCACCGTGTTCAATGGCGAGGGCGAGGAGCAGTGGACCCAGAGGCGCGGCGCGCGCCTGAACGACGAGGCCTCCAATATCGCGTTCGGCGCCGATGGCAGCGTCTATGTGGCCGGCCGCTCGCAATCGGTCATCCCCGGCGGCTCGGCCGTCGTCGGAGGGTGGGATTCCTACGTCGAAGGATTCAAGGCCGACGCCGCAGGCAAGGTCTCGACCCTGTTCGTCCAGTCGGTTGGCTCGGGGGGAGCCGACCGCCCCGGCGGGCTGGTGGTCGACGGGACCTCCCTGGTGCTGGCCAACAACGAAGGCGGCCATGCGGTGCTGCACCGGTTCGACCTCTCCGGCGGCGCCCCGGTCGAGACCGCGAGCCGTGACCTGGGCGATCTCCAGGGCGGCGACATCGCCGGTCTGGCGATCAACGGCGGTCAGGTGGTGATCGCCGGCTCGACGCGCAACGGCGCCCTGGACGCGGGCTCCGTGACCAATCCGCTGACCAACGGCCTGGACGGTTTCGTCGCCCAGCTCTCCGCCGACCTGGTTCCGGCGGGCGGGGACAGCCTGGCCTATTACGGTGGGGCGGGCGACGACAAGATCTCCGGCCTGGCCGTCTCCGGCGGCAAGGTCTTCGTGTCGGGCCAGGCCGGGACGGACCTGCCCGGTCAGGCCCCGGTCGGCAAGAAGGACGGCTTCGTGGCCCAGATCGACGTGGGGACGGGCGCGGTCGGCTGGTCGCGGCGTTTCACCGGCAAGGCCGGGTTCGCCAGTCCCACCACCCTGGCGGTGGACGCCACCGGCGCCAGCGCGCTGGACCGTCTGGGCCTGCCGAAAGGGGAACTGGACCTGACCGGCTCCCAGCAGCTGACGGCGGTGAGTTCGCTGCGCGCCGGCGACAAGTTCGAGCTGCGCTCGGGGCTGTCCAGCGTGAAGAAGACCGTCACCATCGAGACCGGCGACACGCTGGAGACCCTGGCGACCAAGCTTCGCCGGGCGTTGAACTTCCAGGCCGACGTGAAGATCGTCACAGGCACGGATGGTCTGCGCAAGCTGCAGCTCAAGCCGCACAATTTACGCGACACCCTGGAGCTGTTCTCCGGTCCTCCTGGCAAGGACGCCCTGACCGGGCTGGGCCTGTCGGAAGGGATCATCCGCGCCACCACCCTCAACAAGGATGGCAAGCCCGAGCCTGCCGACGGCAAGGGCCAGATCTATGGTCTGAAGTTCGACGGTGAGCTCAATCTCAACGACGCCAGTTCCATCTCGCACGTCGCCGCCGAACTCGCCGCGGCCCTGGGCGTGATTCGTCAGGCCTATAAGGACCTGCAGGCGGCGGCGACGCCCAAGTCCGTGCTCGCCGCGGCGAAGGCGGCCTCCGGGCCCGTCCCGGCCTACCTGACCAGCCAGATCGCCAACTACCAGGCCGCGCTCGATCGCCTGGGCGGAGGCGGTTAGGGCGCCGCGGCGCTTGAAACGGGTCCACCGGCGGTCTAGCCAGGGTGCATGGACGCCCTGATGCAAGCCTTGAAGGACCGACGGATCGCGCTGGCCGCTGGGGGCGCCGCCCTGGCGCTGTTCGCCGGCCTGGGCATGGCGATGGTCCTGATGCGGCATGCGGGCGACGAGAACGTCCGGCCTCCCGCCGCCCAGGCGGGGCTGGTGGTCGAGACCGGTTCGAACGACGACGGCAAACTCGACCCCACCGCGCGCCTGCGCTGCTTCGTGGCCGGCCAGTTCGTGGGCGAGGCGACCCTGGCGGAATGCGCGAAGCGGAACGGCGTCGCCACCGGGGCGCTGGATGTCGGCGTGGACGAGAGCGGCGCCCTGGCGGCCGCGGACCAGGCCGGCGCCATGCTGGTCCCGCTGCCGCCCCCGGCCAAGGTGCTTCCGGCCGAGCCCGCGCCCACGGCCGCGACCACCGCGGCGCCCACGGGCCCGACCGGCGCCTGCATGCGCTATTCGGCGGGCGAGTGGCGCAAGCTGCCCGCCGATCTGTCCCTGGCCGCCTGCGTCCAGACCCTGTTCGCGGGCCACTGCGAGCGGCCGGGCGGGGCGACCTACGGCCGATGGATGTCCCAGACCCTGCGCCTGGTGCCGGGAAAGGTCGAAGTTTCCAACGATAACCGTAACTTCCACACCCTGGCCGACCAGTCCTCATCCTGCGTCCTGGGTCCGATGGAGTAGGGCGGCTTGGCCTCTCGCGCGCCGCAATTGACCCGTGTAGTCTGACGCCATGCTTCGACCCCAGATCTTCGCGGCGCTCGCCGCCGCCGCCGCCGCCCTGACCCTCGCCGCCTGCGCCGAGCGGACCCGTCCGCCGGGCGATGTCGAGGTCTGCTTCCATGTCCAGCCTCAGCGCGACGGATCGCTGAAGTACAACCGCCTCCCGTCCAAGCAGAAGGATCTGGAGCATTGCGCCGGGGCGCTGGAAGCGATGCGCCTTCGGTTCCTCAGCATGGGCGGGACCCAGCGTGAAATCGTCGGCGCCTACCAGGGGAACTTCATCTTCCTGCAGCGGGACGGGATATTCACCGCGCCCTCGCTGGAAGAGCACCGCTATCTCGCCCTGGTGCGCACGGGCGACGGGCGGCTGGCGATCCCGGGGGCCATGCCGCGGGAATAGGCTGCGGCGACAAGCTTCTGTGGACGAAACCGGAAGTCCGGAACATACAGTGAACATGGCGGTTGATCCGGCCGGCGGGCTTCGGTAGCCTGCCGCCAGGGCATGAGCCCGCATCTACGGAAACGACAGGGACATCGACATGGCGGGCAGCGTCAACAAGGTCATTTTGGTCGGCAATCTCGGGGCCGACCCCGAGATCCGCAGCCTCAATTCCGGCGACCGGGTCGCCAATCTGCGGGTGGCGACTTCGGAAACCTGGCGCGATCGCACCTCGGGCGAGCGCAAGGAAAAGACGGAGTGGCACCGGGTGGTGATCTTCAACGACAACCTCGTGAAGGTGGCCGAGAACTATCTGCGCAAGGGCTCCAAGGTCTATATCGAAGGCTCCCTGCAGACCCGCAAGTGGAGCGACCAGTCCGGGCAGGAGAAGTTCTCCACCGAGGTGGTGCTGCAGAAGTTCCGCGGCGAACTGACCATGCTGGACGGCAAGGGCGAGGGTGAATCCGGCGGACGGGACAGCGGCGACTTCGGCGGCGGCTATTCCGGCGGCGGGGGGAGTTCGCCCGGTCCGCGCAGCCAGGGCTCCGGCCCGCGCGAGGACTTCTCAGCCGACCTGGACGACGAAATCCCGTTCTAGGCGCGACGCCGGCGTCGCAGGATCGTCAGAACCCGGCGTCCTGCGCGCCGGGTTTTCTTCGGCGCGTGCGGAGGGCCGGGGGCGCCGCCTTCCGGAGGCGGCCCTGGCCCGGCCGCCGATCGGCTAGCCGGCGGGGATCACCCCACATGCGGTCCGCGCGCCCGCGCCGCCGATGGGCTGGCTTATATAGTCGTCGGGGCCGGCGTGGATGACGAGCGCCGAACCGTCCTTGTCGGCCAGGGCCGGCCGAGGACCCGGTCCCCTGAGGGAGACGAAGGTGGACAGCAGTTCCACCGTTCCGCTCCCGTCGGCCGCCACAAACAGATTGGGCAGGTCGCCGGCCTCGTTGAGGTCGGGGTTGAGCAGGCCGTGGACCTTGGTCGCCATGGCGTGGACATGGCCGCCGGCGGAGGTGAAGTCGGATTTCGAACAGTCGCCGGTCTCGTGGAAGTGCAGGCCATGCCATCCGGGCGTGAGGCCCTTCACCTCGATGCGGGCCAGGACCCCGCTCGTGGCCTGGGTCAGGGTGGCCTGCCCCACCGAGGCGCCTGCCGAATTCTTCAAATCTATCCGCACGATGGCCGGCGCGTCCGCACCGAATGCCGGGGCGGCGGACAGGGTGGCGATCAGGGCTGCGACGACATATCTCATGATGGTCCCCATTGGATCTAAGGCGGCTGACGGAGGTTGGCCTCGGGCCCCCGCAATGTTAACAACGGATTACAAATTTCAGTCCGATTCTAACGGCATAACCTCCCCTTGAGCGACAATAGCAACACCCCGTCGGAAGACGGTCGGCAGGGGGGCATCGCCCCTATCGCCATCGAAGACGAGCTGAGGCGCTCGTATCTCGACTACGCCATGAGCGTAATCGTCAGCCGCGCCTTGCCCGATGTGCGGGACGGACTGAAGCCGGTCCACCGGCGCATCCTGTTTTCCATGAGCGAGCTGGGCATGACGCCCGAGCGTCCCTATTCGAAGTCGGCCCGCGTGGTCGGCGACGTGCTGGCGCGCCTGCATCCTCACGGGGACCAGTCGGTCTATGACGCCCTCGTGCGCATGGCCCAGCCGTTCTCCATGGGCCTGCTGCTGGTGGACGGCCAGGGCAACTTCGGCTCGGTGGACGGGGATCCGCCCGCCCAGATGCGATACACCGAGTGCCGGATGACCAAGGCGGCCACGGCGCTGCTGGCCGACCTCGATCTGGACACCGTCGACTTCAAGGACAACTACGACGGCAAGGAGCAGGAACCGGTCGTCCTGCCCTCGCGAATTCCCAACCTGCTGGTCAACGGCGCGGGCGGCATCGCCGTCGGCATGGCCACCAACATCCCGCCGCACAATCTGGGTGAGATCGTCGACGCCTGCCTGGCGCTGATCGACCAGCCCGACATCGGCCTGGACGAGCTGCTCGACATCGTGCCGGGCCCCGACTTCCCCACCGGCGGCGAGATCATCGGCCGTACGGGCGCGCGCAATGCGCTGATGACCGGGCGCGGCTCTGTGATCATGCGCGGCACGGCGAGCATCGAGGAGGTCCGCAAGGATCGCGAGGCGATCGTCATCCACTCGATCCCCTATCAGGTGAACAAGGCCACCCTGGTGGAACGGATCGCCGAACTGGTGCGCGAGAAGCGCATCGAGGGCATCGGCGACCTGCGCGACGAAAGCGACCGCCAGGGGATGCGGGTGGTGATCGAGCTGAAGCGCGACGCTTCCGCCGACGTGGTTTTGAACCAGCTCTACCGGTTCACGCCGCTGCAGAGCTCGTTCGGCGTCAACATGCTGGCGCTGAACCGCGGGCGGCCCGAGCTGATGGGCCTGCGCCAGATGCTCCAATGCTTCGTGGATTTCCGCGAAGAGGTCGTGGTCCGCCGTACCCGTTTCGAACTGGGCAAGGCGCGCGACCGCGGCCACGTCCTGGTCGGCCTGGCCGTCGCCGTGGCCAATATCGACGAATTCATCCAGATCATCCGTTCGTCCAAGGACCCGGCGGAGGCGCGCGAACGCCTGGTGGCCAAGGACTGGCCGGCGGGCGACATGCTGCCCCTGGTCGAACTGATCGCGGACCCGCGGTCGATGGTCATCGACGGCAATCTGATCCGCCTGACCGAGGAGCAGGCCCGGGCCATCCTGGCTCTGACCCTGTCGCGCCTCACCGGCCTCGGCCGCGACGAGATCTTCGAGGAAGCCAACGAGCTGGCGGGCGCCATCCAGGGCTACCTGACCATCCTCAGCTCGCGCGACAACATCATGGCCATCGTCCGCGAGGAGCTGACCGAGGTCCGCGCCAACTTCGCCGTGCCCCGCCGCTGCCAGATCGTGGATGGCGACGCCGACGTCGAGGACGAGGACCTGATCGCCCGTGAGGACATGGTCATCACCGTGACCCACGGCGGCTATGTGAAGCGCACGCCGCTCACCACCTATCGGACGCAGCACCGGGGCGGGAAGGGCCGCTCGGGCATGTCGACCAAGGACGAGGACGCCGTCACCCGCGTCTTCTCCGCCTCGACCCACACGCCGATGCTGTTCTTCTCCTCGGGCGGCAAGGTCTACAAGCTGAAGGTCTGGCGGCTGCCGGTGGGCACGCCCACCTCGCGCGGCAAGGCGTTCATCAACCTGTTCCCCATCGTGCCGGGCGAGACGATCACCTCGATCCTCCCCCTGCCGGAGGACGAGGCCACCTGGGACCAGTTCGACGTGATGTTCGCCACCCGCTCCGGCGGCGTGCGGCGCAACAAGCTGTCGGATTTCGTGCAGATCAACCGTAACGGCAAGATCGCCATGAAGCTGGACGAGGGCGACTCCATCATCGGAGTGGGCCTCTGCAATGCGGCTCAGAACGACATCCTGCTGACCACGGCGCTGGGGCGGTGCATCCGCTTCGCCACCGAGGAGGTCCGGGTCTTCGCCGGCCGGGAATCCACCGGGGTGCGCGGCATCCGCCTGGCCGACACCGACAGCGTCATCTCCATGGCGATCCTGCGCTCCGTGGACGCCTCGCCGGCCGAACGCGCCGCCTATGTGAAGCACTCCAACGCCATGCGCCGGGCCGCCAGCGGCGAAGCCGAGGACATCGAGGACGCTGCGACGCCCGACGACGACGAGGACTCCGGCGACGAAACCGCGCTGAGCCCCGACCGCATCGCCCAACTGGGCGCGGCGGAGGAATTCATCCTCACCGTCTCCACCGAGGGCTTCGGCAAGCGCACTTCGGCCTATGAATTCCGCCGCACCGGCCGGGGCGGGCAGGGGCTGCTGGCCCAGGACCTCACCAAGAAGGGGAAGGGCGGTCGCCTGGCCGCCTCCTTCCCCGTGGACGAGTTCGACGAGATCCTGCTGGTCACCGACCAGGGACAGCTCATCCGCACCCCGGTGGCCCAGGTCCGTGTCATCGGCCGAAACACCTCCGGCGTGACCATCTTCCGTACCGCGGAGGACGAGCACGTGGTGTCGGTCGAGCGGCTGGCCGACCAGGGCGGCGGCGAGGATACGGACGACGACGAAGGCGAGGCGGACGAGAGCTGAGCGGTGCTGTTGGGGTGAACCTAAGCTGAACGGCCCGCGTTCCGCAGGTTCAGACTGGGGCGGTTAGTCTCCGATCCTGACCTCAGGAGCCATCTCGTGAAGACGCCACTGCTACTGGCCGCCACTGCGGCCATGATCTTCTCCAGCGCCGCGGCGTCCGCCCAGCCCTATGGCGGGCCCTATGGCGACCGTGACCGCGACGGCCGGCCGAACTATTCGGAACGGGGATACGACCGCGATCGCGACGGCCGCTGGGACGATCGGGACCGCTACGACAATCGCCGCGGCGACCGCGGCCATCACTACGCGCGCGGCCAGCGGTTCGAGCACTATCGGGCCCACAACTACATCGTCAGCGACTACCGACCCTATGGTTGGGCTCCGCCGCGCCGCGGCTACGCCTACTACCGCACTGACAATGGCGACGTCGTCCTGGCCGCCATCGCCACGGGCATCATCGCCGCGGTGATCGCCGGCAATCTGAACGACAACGACCGCTACGACCGTTACGACCGCTACGACCGCTACGACCGCTACGGCCGCCGCTACTAGGCGCCGCGGCCCGCCGCACGAAAATAGCGAGAACCCCCGGCCATTGGCCGGGGGCTCTTTGCATTGGGCAGGCCCAGGGATCGGATGGCGCAACCAGGAGCGCCCCGCCGGGTGGTTCCCGGGTCTCATGAGACGGTTTGGAGGCGCCACTTGGGGGAGCCTGCCCGGAAGGAGGCCCTGCCCCCCAGCGGTGCAGGGCCTCCCCAGATCGCGCCACAGAGGGCCGGGAGGCGATCTTCGTGGCCGCGGTTCAGTACAGAACCTCGCGACCAACCAGGTACACGAACACTCTGACGCGACGTTGGTTCCAGTGGCGCTTGCGCGGTTAAATCTAATAACGGGACCAGGGTTGAAGGGCCGGGCGCGCGCCTGACGCCGTCCTCCGCGCCGGTCGTCGCGACGCGCTCGCTCATCCGGGTTCCAACATATCGCTTGCTTTCGCCGCCGCGCCCGGCAAAACGCGAACAAGAACCAGTTGGGGGAAGCGTCGAATGGCTCTGCGTGTCGGGCTCTATCCGGGGACGTTCGATCCTATTCACAACGGGCATACCGACATCATCGGGCGCGCTGTGAAGCTGGTCGACAAACTGGTCCTGGGAGTGGCGATCAACACCGGCAAGGGCCCGATGTTCACGCTCGAGGAGCGGGTGGCCATCGTCGAGGCCGAGGCGGCGGCCCTGGCCGGCACCACCGAGATCGTCGTCCAGCCCTTCGAGGGGCTGACCATGCACTTCGCACGCGAGGTCGGCGCCGGCGTGATCGTGCGGGGCCTGCGCGCCGTGGCGGACTTCGAGTTCGAGTTCCAGATGACGGCCATGAACCAGCAGCTCGACCGCGAGATCGAGACCGTGTTCCTGATGGCCGATCCGCGTCACCAGGCGATCGCGTCCAAGCTGGTCAAGGAGATCGCGATGCTCGGCGGCGACGTCAGCAAGTTCGTGAGCCCCCGGGTCAAGGAAGCCCTGATGGCGAAGGTCGGGCGATAATCCACGCCCGCCGCGCGTCGATGGGCTGGTCCTCGCGCCGCGCGCCCGGTACGAGAGACCCCATGATCCGAGCCGCTCTCTCCGCCGGCGCCGCCGCGCTGCTCCTGTCGGCGCCCGTCACCGTCCAGGCCGCGCCCAAGCCCGCGCCCGCGACCGCTGTTCCGCCCGCGCCGGGCGCGCCCGGCGCGTCCGACTGGCGCACCCCCGACCCCGAGAACCTGCTGGTCATCGACACCAACAAGGGCCGGATCATCGTCGAGCTGACGCCCGTGGTCGCGCCGGCCCACGTGGCGCGGGTGCGCGAGCTGGCGCGAGCCGGAATCTACGACAACCGCACCTTCTTCCGGGTGATCGACCAGTTCATGGCTCAGACGGGCGATCCGAAGGACGACGGCACCGGCGGGACCGACAGGCCCAACCTGACCGCCGAGTTCACGTTCCGCCGAGGGGCGCAGACTCCGTTCGTGCCGGTGGCCGACCAGACGGTGGCCGAGATCGGCTTCATCGGCCCCCTTCCGGTGATGACCCAGAGCTCGATGCTGATGGCCATGACCGCCGACAACAGGATTTCCGCCTGGGCGCTCTATTGTCCGGGCGTGGCCGGCGCGGCGCGCGACCAGAACGACGACAGCGCCAACAGCCAGTTTTTCCTGATGCGCCAGGCCTATCCTTCGCTGGAGAAGCGCTACACGGCGTTCGGGCGGGTCATCTCCGGACTGGACGTGGTGCGGGCCATCAAGGTGGGCGAGCCGGTGGCCGATCCGCAGGACAAGATGTTGAAGGTTCAGGTGCTGGCGGATATGCCGGCGGCTACACGGCCGAAGGTCCGGGTGATCGATCCCGCAAGCCCCTGGTTCAAGGCCGAAATCGCAAACGTGCGCGCATCTATGGGGGCCGACTTCACGGCCTGCGCGATCAGAATCCCATCGGAGGTGAAGTAATGGACCCGGAAAACACGATCGTCATGACGCTGGAAAGTGGCCCGGTCACGATCAAGCTTCGCCCAGACCTGGCGCCCCAGCACGTGGCGCGGATCAAGGAACTGGCCCGCGCGGGTTTCTATGACGGCGTGGTCTTCCACCGGGTGATCCCGGGCTTCATGGCCCAGGGCGGAGATCCGACGGGGACCGGCACCTCCGGTTCGGACAAGCCGAACCTGCCCGCCGAATTCTCGCGCGAGCCGCATGTGCGCGGCGTCTGCTCGATGGCGCGGACCGCCAATCCGAACTCGGCCAACAGCCAGTTCTTCATCTGCTTCGACGACGCCAAATTCCTGGACGGCCAGTACACCGTCTGGGGCGAGGTGACCGAGGGCATGGACAATGTCGACGCCCTGCCCAAGGGCGAGCCGCCGCGCAATCCCGGTAAGATCGTGTCGATGAAGGTGGCGGCGGACGCGTGAGCGCAACGCCCGTGAGCGCGCTGGAGGCCGCCTACGCGGAGCCGCACCGGCGCTATCACACCCGCCGGCACATCGAGCAGTGCCTGTCCCTGCTGGATCAGGTCCCCGAACTGCTGGAGAGCGAGCGCCGGGTGCTGACCTGGGCGATCTGGTGGCACGACGCCGTCTATGACCCCAGGGCTTCGGACAACGAGGCCCGCAGCGCCGATTTGGCCCGGCGTGAGCTGCGCGAACTGGACGCCTCGATCCACGAGCGCGAAGAGGTCGCGCGGCTGATCCGGCTGACGGCAGGCCATGAGGTGGAGGCGGAGGATCGGCTGGGCGAGATCCTGGTCTCCATCGACCTGGCGATCCTGGGCGCCCAACCGGCCGCATATGACCAGTATGTCGTGGATGTCCGCGCCGAGTACGCCCATGTGGGCGACGACGCTTGGCGCCAGGGCCGCGGTCGCGTGTTGCGCCATTTCCTGGAGGCGCCGGCGCTCTATCCCGATCCCGCGCTCAGGGCCCGCTTCGAGACCCAGGCCCGCGCCAACCTCGCCCGCGAGCTCGCCGCGATCGAGGCCTAGCTGGCCGGGGCCAGGACCACGATCACCGGATAGTGGTCGGAGGGCAGGCGGGGTCCCCGCGTGATGCTGACCGTGCGCCAGCCGCTGCCCGCATAGACCTGGTCGATCGGCAGGAAAGGCGCCGGCGAGGTCAGCCGCCCGTTGGCGAAGGGCTGGGCCGGCCAGGTGA
>DASUIJ010000153.1:0-6676 GCA_036279815.1 Phenylobacterium sp.
CGTAGAGGAAGGCGCCGGCCTTCTTGGCCGGGGCGGGGGCGGTCGTCACGTCGGTCATGCTCGAGATCTGTTGTCTGGGGCGGTCAGATATCGCCGCCGACATTGGCGACGACGTCGGGCGCGCGAGCGACATGTATGCCGCATTCGGTCTTTTCGGAACCCGCCCAGCGGCCGGCCCGCACGTCCTGGCCATCTTCGACCGGCTTGGTGCACGGCCAGCAGCCGATGGAGGGGAAGCCCTGGGCCACCAGCGGATGGGCCGGGAGGTCATGTTCGGCCATGTAGGCGTCGAGCTCGGCCTTGCCCCAGTTGGCCAGCGGATTGAATTTCACCTGGCCGTCGGACTGCTCGACCACCGGCAGGGACAGCCGGTCGCCGCCGTGGAACCGCTTGCGGCCGGTGATCCAGCCGTCGAACTCGCCCAGCGCCCGGTCCAGCGGCAGCACCTTGCGCACGTGGCAACAGGCGTCGGTGTCGGTCTGCCAGAGCTTGGCCTGGGGATCGGCCGTGGCCAGGTCGTTGAAGGCCGGGCGCAGGTCGCGCACGCCGGTCAGGCCGAGCCTCGCCACCAGGGTCCTGCGGTAATCGAGGGTCTGGCCGAACAGCATTCCGGTGTCGAGAAACAGGATCGGCATGTCCGGCTTCAGGCGCGAAACCATGTGCAGCAGCACCGCCGACTCCGCCCCGAAGGACGAGACCAGGGCCAGCTTGTCGCCAAAGGTCTCGACGGCGCTTTCCAGCACAGTCAGCGGATGGGCGTGGCGAAGCTCGGCGTCCAGGCGGACCGCGACGGGCGCATGATCGAGCTGGTCGAAAGCCATGGCCTCAGGCCTCCCCGCGCAGGGCGAAGGCCGGCGTGCGAGCGTCGGCGGCGCGTTGATAGACGTGGCGATGGCGGGCCGCCACATGGGCCCATTGGTCCGGCGTCACCCCGTCGGCGGCCTCGAAGGCGTCGAAGCCGCAGCGGACCATCATCCCGGCCTGCTCCAGGAAGACGTCGCCCACGGCGCGGACCTCACCCTTGAACCCCAGGCGCTTGCGCAGCAGGGCGGCGGAGCTGAACGCGCGGCCGTCGTTGAACTTCGGAAAGGCCAGCGCCACCACGGCCAGGCGCGGAAGGTCGTAGGCCAGCGCCTCCACCTCCTCGGCCGGCTCGACGCGAACGCCGACCTGCCGGCCTTCGGAGAGCAGACGATCCCCCTCCGCCTGGAAACGGGTCAGCGAGATGATCACGTCGCCGCGCGGCAGGTCCGCCTCGTCGGTGACCGCCGTGAAGGCGTCGTCGACCGCGACGAAGCCGTTGTCCTGGCGCCTAATGAGCGTCGGCATAGACGGCCTCCTTGAACGGCGCGTCGCCGGTGCGGCGGAAGGTGTCGAGGAACCGCTCGCCCTCCCGGCGTTCGCGAAGATAGACCTCGACCAGCTGGTCGATGGCGTCGGTGACCTTGTCGGCCGGCAGGGCCGGGCCAAGGATCTTGCCGATCGCGGCGTCTTCGGCGCCGGAGCCGCCCAGGGTGAGCTGGTAGAATTCCTCGCCCTTCTTATCGACCCCCAGGATGCCGATGTGGCCCACATGGTGGTGGCCGCAGGCGTTGATGCAGCCGGAGATCTTGATCTTCAGCTCGCCGATCAGCTCGGCGCGGTCCTGGTCGGCGAACCTGCGCGCGATGTCCTGGGCGATGGGGATCGCCCGGGCGTTGGCCAGGGCGCAGTAGTCCAGGCCCGGGCAGGCGATGATGTCGCTGATCAGGTTGATGTTGGGCGTGCCCAACCCCGCCTTGGCCAGCGCCAGATAGACGCTGTGGGCGTCGTCCAGCTTCACGTGCGGCAGGACCAGGTTCTGCTCGTGGGTCACCCGGATATCGTCCTGGCCGTAGCGCTCGGCGAGGTCGGCCACCGCCTCCATCTGCTCGGAGGTGGCGTCGCCGGGGGTGTCGCCGATCCCCTTGAGGGAAATCTCGACGATGGTGTAGCCGGCCCGCTTGTGGGGCTTGAGGTTGTTGCGCGCGAAGCGGGCGAAGGCCGGGTCGGTGGCGACGGCGGCCTCATAGGCCTCCGAGCGATTGACCAGCACGTCGAAATTCTTGGGCGCGAACGCCCCGCGGATGCGGGCGATCTCGATGTCCGGCAGGTCGCCGGCCACGCCGATCTTCTCGAACTCGTCCTCGACCTGGCGGGCGAACTCCTCGCGGCCGAGCGCCGAGACCAGGATCTTGATCCGGGCCTTGTAGCTGTTGTCCCGGCGGCCATGGCGGTTGTAGACCCGCAGGATCGCCTCCAGGTACGAGAACAGCCGGTTGGCGGGCAGGAACTCGCGGATGGTCGGGCCGATGAACGGCGTGCGGCCCATTCCGCCGCCGACGATCACCTCGAAGCCCAGCGTCCCGTCGCGGGCGCGGCGGACCATCAGGCCGATGTCGTGGGCCTTGGCCGCCGTGCGGTCCTTGGCCGACGCCGTGACCGCGAACTTGAACTTGCGCGGCAGGAACGCGAATTCCGGATGCAGCATCGACCACTGGCGGATGGCTTCCGACCAGACGCGGGGATCGTCGAGCTCATCGGCCGTCGCGCCCGCATAAGGGTCGGAGGTGACGTTGCGGATGCAGTTGCCGCTGGTCTGAATGGAATGCATGTCCACCGCGGCCAGCTCGTCCAGGATGTCCGGGGCGTCCTTCAGCTTGATCCAGTGGAACTGAAGGTTGGTGCGGGTGGTGAAGTGGCCGTAGCCCTTGTCGTACTTGCGGCCGATGGCGGCCAGCGCCCGGAGCTGGGTCGGGTTCAGGGAGCCATAGGGGATCGCGATCCGCAGCATGTAGGCGTGGAGCTGCAGATAGAGCCCGTTCATCAGCCGCAGCGGCTTGAACTTGTCCTCGGGGATCTCGCCGGCGAGCCGGCGGGCGACCTGCTCGCGGAACTCCGCGGTGCGGTCGGCCAGGAACTCCTTGTCGAGGGTGTCGTATCGATACATCGCCCTCTCCTCCTACTTACGCTTGATCAGGTTGACGCGGCCGGTGGACCGGGCCGCGCCGTGGGCTTGCCGCAGGGCCGCGACGGTTTCGCCGCCCTCGGCCTGCTTGCCGTGCATGGGGTGGTTGGTGGGGCCCAGGGCGCGGATACGCTCGCGGTAGCTGAGCGGCGCCCACAGGCCTTCGCTCTCGATCAGGTCGATCAGATAGACGTCGACCACGACGGTGGGCTGGGCCTTGCCGTGGCCCTCGGCGATCTCGCCGGCCTCGGGATCGTCGAACAGCTGGGCGTCGGCGAAGCGCTCGATCCAGCGCCCGTCCTTCCAGAACACCACTTCGCCGTCGGAAAGGCGGTTGGCCGTCAAGGCTTTCATGATCTCACGCCCCGCTCGCGGCCCCGGGCTTCGGTGACTTCGACGATCCGCCCCGCGCCTGCCTGGGCGAGCGCCATGGCCTCGCCCACAACGAGCAGGGCCGGACCTTCCACCTGGGCGGCGGCGTCCGCCAGGCCGGCCAGAGTGGTGACGATGCGGCGTTCGTCGGCGCGGCTGGCGTTCTCGACCACCAGCGCCGGGGTCGAGCCCTGGCGGCCGGCGCCGATCAGCCGCGCGGCGATCCCGGCCGCGGTGGAGACGCCCATATAGATGACCACCGTGTGGTTGGGCCGGGCCAGGCTGTCCCAGTCGAGGTCCGGCTCGGCGCCGCTGGCGGCGTGCCCGGTGACGAAGGTGACCGCCTGAGCGGCGCCGCGGTGGGTCAGCGGCGCGCCGGCGGCGGCCGAGGCGGCGAGCGCGGCGGTGACGCCGGGCACGACGCGGCATTCGACGCCGGCCGCGCGGCAGGCTTCCAGCTCCTCGCCGCCGCGGCCGAAGATGAAGGGGTCGCCGCCCTTGAGCCGGACCACGGTCAGGCCCTCGAGCGCGAAGGCGACCAGCATCCTGTTGATCTCGTCCTGCGCATAGGAATGGCGCGACTTGCGCTTGGCCACCGAGATGCGGCGGGCGGCAGGCGGCGCCAGGTCCAGGATTTCGTCGGAGACCAGGCCGTCGTGGACCACCACGTCGGCGGCCGACAGCGCCTTCAGCGCCTTCAGGGTCAGCAGCTCGGGGTCGCCGGGACCGGCGCCCACCAGCCAGACCACGCCGGCCGCCCGGGCGCCGTCGCCGGTCAGGACGACCAGGCCGGTCTTCGCCTTGCGGGGTTGACGTTGCGGCATTGGGTTTTAGCTTCTCTAAAGGCTATAATCTGTAATCAAGACGGGGCGGGCCTGGGCCCACCCCGTCGGATTGTCGGGCGATGGAAAGGGCCGATACATCGCCGGACGCTTGCAAATTGGCCACCGGGGCCCCAATTCGCAACCCAAGGACTTCTGCCGGGGCTGTCAGGAAAACTCGTGGAACGAAACACCGAACGCCGCCGGCTGCCGCCCCTGAACGCCTTGCGCGCCTTCGAGGCCGCGGCGCGGCACCTCAACTTTTCTAGGGCGGCGGACGAGCTTTCGGTGACCCCGGGCGCCGTCAGCCAGCAGATCCAGAACCTCGAGGACTATGTCGGCGCGGCGCTGTTCAAGCGCACGCCCAAGGGGCTGCTGCTGACCGACGCGGCCCAGACCGCCCTGCCCGCGCTGCGCGAGGCCTTCGACCGCCTGGCCGAGGCCGCCTCGATGCTGACCGCCGCGGTGGACGGCCGCCGGCTCACCCTGACCGCCGCCCCCTCCTTCGCCGCCAAGTGGCTGGTGCCCCGGCTGGGCAAGTTCGAGCAGACCTACCCGCAGGTCGATGTCTGGCTCTCGGCGGGCCTGGAGCTGGTGGACCTGACCGCCGGAGAGGTGGACGTGGCGATCCGCTACGGCGCCGGGCGCTATCCGGGGCTGGAGGTGCGCCGGCTGATCGGCGAGACCGTGATCCCGGTCCTGAGCCCGGAGCTGCACGCCACCAATCCCCTGGAGACGCCGGCCGACCTGGCCGGCCACATCCTGCTGCACGACGGCTCGCCCGAACCCGACGACAGCTGCCCGGACTGGACCATGTGGCTGGCCGCCCGCGGCGTGCGCGGCGTGGACGGCGCGCGGGGCCCCCGCTTCAACCAGTCCAGCCTGGTGATCGAGGCCGCGGTCAACGGCCGCGGCGTGGCGCTGGCCAAGCGCACCCTGGCCCAGGCCGATCTCGACGCCGGCCGCCTGATCTCGCCGCTCCAGATCTCCACCGCGGTCGACTTCGCCTATTACGTGGTCCACCCCAAGGCCAAGGGCCGGCTTCCGCAGGTCAAGGCGTTCATCAGCTGGATCACCGCCGAGGCGGAGGCCCACGAGGCGGCCCTGCTGGCGCTGGACAACGGCGCCGGCATCTAGTCGACCGTCGGCGGCGTGAAGCTGCCCGACGCGCGGCGGCTGCGCCCGCTCGCTTGTCGAAGCCGGCGGCCCCTGAGACGGCCCCGACAGCCGTCTCGAACGTCATGGGCCCAGCAGGCTCAGCCCAGCCACCCCCGCCAACCTGGAATATGCTTAATCCGGCGACGGACGGGCGCCTCGTTACATCGTCAGATCTGCATGGAAGGCGGAACTTCCGATCGGATTGCCCTCCCGATCGGGTCGAGGCTCGGCCGCCCCGGCGTCCGTTCAAGTTGATTTATTCTCATCTGCCGCCGGGGCCGCTTGTTCGAAACGCCCTCACGGCGCGACGGCGCCGGCCGTCCGGATTCCCGGAATCTCTTTAATTTCAGGAATGTTAAGGCGTTTTCCTGTAAAGGTGAGCCTGGCCTCGAGCGCGCAGCTACTCCGCGTCGCGCCCGTGTGATGTGTGTCCCGGCGCCAGGTCCACTGGCGTGTCACAGCACAGCGAAGATATAGACGAGCCCAAGCAACCCCGATGTCCCGCACGAACGCACCGCTCCGGCGGCTGGGCTATGAGCTGGAATTCAAGGCGAGGCTGAATGTCTGATCTCTCGATCTCCCGCCCCGCCGAACGCCTCACAGCCCTGGACGTGATGCGCGGAATCGCCGTCTGCGGAATCCTGCTGGTCAACGTCCCGGGCATGGGCCAGACCTTCATGCTGTTCCGCCCGCCCCTGCCGGCGATGCTCGGGTCAGCCGACTGGCAATCCTTCATCGTCAGCGAACTTTTCATCAAAGGCGCCATGCGCGGGCTGTTCACCCTGCTGTTCGGGGCGAGCCTGATCCTGATGACCCGTGGGGCGCCGGACAAGGCCGACCCCCTGCGCGCCGCGGACATCTATCTGCGCCGCAGCCTGGGCCTGATGGCCCTAGGACTGGTCAATGTGCTGGTGCTGCTATGGCCAGGGGACATCCTGTTCACCTACGGCGTTTGCGGCCTCCTCCTGTTCACGTTCCGCAAGGCGAGCCCGACGGTCCTGGCGTCCATGGCGGCGGCCCTGCTGATGGGCGTGACCGCGACCCAGGCGCTCAGCGCCTACGGCCACGCCCGAAGCGAGGCCGAGATCCGGCTGCAGACCGATTCCCCCAGCGCGGCGCCCAGGCCTGCACCCGCCGCGGGTGCGGCCCTCCACGTCCAGCCGATCTCGACGGCGGACCCCGCCTCGGCCGAGATGGCCGCCGAGACGTCCCAGCGCCACGGTGGCTGGGTCTCCCTTGTGACCTGGAGCGGGAGGGCCTGGGGTGGCGACACCCTGGGGCGGCAGGGGGTGATGGTGATCGCGGAATCCCTGGCGTTCATGATGTTGGGAATGCTGCT
>DASUIJ010000154.1:0-12481 GCA_036279815.1 Phenylobacterium sp.
GAAATAGACCGCCTCGCCGAGCTCCAGGGTCCTGGCCAGGGCCTCGGCGTTCATCCAGGCGAACATCAGCACCTCGCCGGTCTCGGCGTGCTGGGCCACCGCCGCGATCAGGCCGTTGGCGTCGAAGCGGGGCGCGAGCACGCCGCCGCGTTCCAGCGCCTCTTTCGAGCGCGCGGTCGGGAAGGGGGATTGGGTCATGGCCTTGCTATAGCCCCGGTTGCGCGCGAGGGGGAGCGGGCCTGCAGCTGTCGGAGCCGATTCCATGCGGACGAACCGCAGAAGCCTCATCCTCCTCGGCGCCGCCGTGGCCCTGCCGGGCCCGGCCCTGGCCGCCTGGCCCCTGGGCCGGGCCAAGCCTGCGAAGGGCTGCAAGGGCCGCGCCGCCTATGGCGGCGGCCCGCTGCGCGCCCAGGTCGACGCGGCGACCTTCGACACCGCGGCCAAGGTCGGATCGACCCGCGCCACCCCCTATGCCAGCGACGACCTGGACTCCCGTCTGGAGAAGACCCTCGCGGCGACGAAGAGCCAGACCCTGACCGCCGCGGTGGCGCGGTCGGACGGCACGCTGTGGACCCAGACCCTGGCGGCGTCGGGCGGCCCGCCCGCGCCGGCGTCCTTCGAGTGGCCGGGGCTGGCCGAGGTCTATGTCGCCACCGCCGTCCTGCAGCTGGTGGAGGAGAAGAAGCTGGCCCTCGACGCCACGATCGAGCGCTGGGCGCCGGAGATCGCCACCGCCCGCTGGATCAGCGTCCAGGATCTGCTCGGACACACCAGTGGTCTCGCCGGCCCCCTGCCGGGCCAGGCGGTTCCGGCCAGCCCCTATTGCCCGGGCGCCGGCTGGTCGTCGGCGGACGCGGACTACCGGCTGCTGATCCGGATCGTCGAGGCCCTGGACGGTCGGGGCGCGGTGGCCCGCCGGACCATCGAGGCGCTGGACCTGAAGGAAACGAAGCTCTCGGTCGGCTCGGACCTGACGCCGCCGACCCTGACCGCCTCGGCGGCCGACGTGGTCCGCTTCTGGCGCGCCCTGCTGGCCGACCGGCTGCACTCGGCGCAGATGACCCGCCAGCGGTTCCAGCGGCTCTATCCGATGACGGCGGCGCCTGTGCGCACCTGGTGGGGCCTGGGGGTCACGGTCACGGACCTCGCCGCAGACCCCTGGAATCCGGCCGACACCTGGCTCGGCCACACCGGCGCGCGGCCGGGGGTCTCGGCGGTGGTCGCCTATTCGCCGCGGCGGCGCGCGGTCGTCGCGGTCGCCCTGACCGGCCAGGGCTCGGCGCAGACGGCCATCGACCTGTTGCTGCTGGGGGTCGAGCCCGATCCCACGGCGCTCAACTTCACGCCCCGGCCGCCCCGGCCGGCCAAGCGTCCGCGCCGACCGCCGGCGAAGTCCGCCAAGCGGCCGAACCGTCGGTAGGCCGCAAGGCCGGGCTCAGGGCCGGGCCGCGGGAGGGTTGTTTCTGGAACTGGCGCGAGGCGTCACCGTCCGCCGGCCGGAGCCGACGGACGTGAAACGGGTCGCTGCTAGCGGTTCACGAAATCCAGGAACCGCTGGCGCAGGGTCGGGTCGGTCTTGAAGACCCCCGTGAACTGGGTGGTGATGGTCGAGACGTGGCGGTGGTGCACCCCACGGGTGGTCATGCACTGGTGGGCGGCGTCGATCAGCACCGCGACGCCGGCCGGACGCAGGCTGTCGGTGATCGCGTCGGCGATCTGCTGGGTCATCGTCTCCTGGGTCTGCAGGCGGCGGGCGAAGATCTCGACCACCTTGGCCAGCTTGGAGATGCCCACCACGCGGTTGGTCGGCATGTAGGCCACGTAGGCCTTGCCCAGGAACGGCGCCATGTGGTGCTCGCAGTGGCTCTCGACCTCGATCTCGCGCAGCATGACGATGTCGTCGTAGCCCTGCACGTCCTCGAAGGTCCGCGACAGTTCCTTGGCGGGGTCGAGGTTATAGCCCTCGAACCATTCGCCATAGGCGTCGACCACGCGTTTGGGGGTGTCGATCACGCCTTCGCGGCGGGGATCGTCGCCGGCCCAGGCGATCAGGGTGCGTACGGCCGCCATCGCTTCTTCGCGTGTGGGGCGCTTCACGGCTTCAAGATCAACACCGGGGGTTCCGACGAGGGTTCGGTCGCGGCTCGGAGCGTCCATGACTGTATGAGAGGTTCTTTCCAGGGCTGAGTTGCGCCGGGACGAAGGTCCCGGAAATGACGCGTGGCCACCCTTATTGCGGCGACGGGAGATGGTGCTCTAACGCCCGTGGCCTCCCGACCTGACCAACTGTATATGGGTCCAACACCATAACCGGCAACCGTAACGCAGCGTCAGTTCGAAAAAGAGTCCTATGCCCCTCGTCCTCCACGACACCATGGCCCGCGCCAAGCGGCCCTTCGTCCCTGCCGATCCGAAGCGGGTGACGATGTATGTCTGCGGGCCGACGGTCTACAACTACGCCCACATCGGCAACGCCCGGCCCGTGGTGGCCTTCGACGTCCTCTACCGGCTGCTGCGCCACATCTACGGCGAGAGCGCCGTGGTCTATGCGGCCAACGTCACGGACGTGGATGACAAGATCAACCGCAAGGCCGCCGAGGAAGGCGTGCCGATCTCCACGATCGCCGACCGCTATCTCGAGATCTACAACGCCGACATGGCGGTGCTTGGGGCGCTGCGTCCGGACCACCAGCCCCGCGCCACCCAGACCATGGACGCGATCATCGACATGATCGGGCGGCTGGTGCGCAACAACGCCGCCTACGCCGCCGAAGGCCACGTGCTGTTCAACACCCAGGCCTATTCCGACTACGGCAAGCTCTCGGGCCACCCGATGGAGGACATGATCGCCGGCGCCCGGGTGGACGTGGCGCCCTACAAGCAGCATCCCGCCGACTTCGTGCTCTGGAAGCCTTCCAAGGAGAACGAGCCGGTCTGGGAAAGCCCCTGGGGCCCCGGCCGGCCGGGCTGGCACATCGAATGCTCCGCGATGATCGAGCAGAGCCTGGGCCTGCCCATCGACATCCACGGCGGCGGCATCGACCTGTTGTTCCCGCACCATGAGAACGAGATGGCCCAGGGCGTCTGCGCCCACGAGGACCACGCGATCGGCTACGCCAGCTACTGGCTGCACAACGGCTTCCTGAACATGGAAGCCGAGAAGATGTCCAAGAGCCTGGGCAATGTCGCGCTGGTCCACGACCTGATCGGCAAGGCCCCCGGCGAGGCCCTGCGCTGGGCGCTGCTGGTCGGCCACTACCGCGCGCCGCTGGAATGGACCACCGACCTGATCGAACAGTCGAGGAAGGCGCTGGACCGCCTCTACGGCGCCCTGCGCCGGGCGGCCGACGTGCAGGCCGAGGCGACCGGTCCCAATGTGGCGTTCCTCGCCGCGCTGGAGGACGACCTCAACACCCCGGCCGCCATGGCCGAACTGTTCGCCATGGCCACGGCGCTCGAGACCGCCAGGGGCGACGACCGCGCGTTCGCCAAGGGCGAGCTGCTGGCCTCGGCCAATCTGATGGGGTTCCTGTTCGGCGACCCGGAGGCCTGGTTCCAGGCCGGGGTCGACGACGTCCTGCGGGCGCGCATCGACGGGCTGATCGCCGAGCGGGTCGCGGCCCGCGCGGCCAAGGACTGGGCCGCCGCCGATCGCATCCGGGCCGAGCTGACCGCGCTGAACGTGGAAGTGATGGACAATCCGACCGGGGCCACCTGGCGGATCAAGGAGCAGGCCTGATGGCGGTCAAACCGGGCGAGATGTTCACGCACGGCGCCGGACTCACCTTCGGCGGCGGGACGGCGGGGGCGGGTCCGCCCAAGATCGAGCACCGGATCGGCGTGCAGGCGCCCGCCGACGTTATCTGGGAGATCCTGGCCGATATTCCCGGCTGGGCGGCCTGGAACCCGCTCTATCCGCAGGCGGAAGGGCAGCTTCGCATCGGCGGGGTGCTGACCCTCACGGTGGCCATCCCCGGCGAGCCCCAGCGGGTGATCCGCCCCACCATCATCGACTGGGTGCCCCGCGACCAGATTCACTGGGGCCTGTCCATGATGGGCGGCCTGGTGCGCTCGGTGCGCTATCTCGAGATCGAGATCCTGGGCGAGACGAACTGCATCTTCTCCAACGGCGAGGTTTTCGGGGGCCTGCTGGGCCCGACGGTGGCCAACGCCAAGCGCAAGGCGATCCGAAAAGGATTCACCGCCATGGGCGAGGCCCTGGCGGCCCGCGCCGAGGCGGCGTGGCGGGCGAGGGGGGAAACCCCTACATCCCAGCCATGATCGACGACCTCTATTCGGCGAAACTCCTGAAGCTGGCGGCCAACCTGCCGCACGCCGGACGGCTGGCCGATCCGCAGGGCTCCTCCGAGAAGATCGCCAAGCTCTGCGGCAGCCGGGTGGTGGTGGACGTGGCCGTGGAGGACGGCGTGGTGACGCGGTTCGCCCAGGACGTGAAGGCCTGCGCCCTTGGCCAGGCCTCGGCCTCGGTGCTGGGCGCCCATGTGCTCGGGGCCAGCCTTTCGGAGCTGGAGTTGGCCCGCGACCAGTTTCGGGCTATGTTGAAACAAGGCGGACCACCGCCTGAAGGACGTTTTTCGGATCTCTCCATGCTCGCCCCGGTGAAGGACTATCCCGCCCGACACGCCTCGACGCTGCTCGCGTTCGAGGCCGCCGTCGACGCTGTCCGCCAGGCGACCACCCGAACTAGCCGCGCCGGCGCGGCTTGATCCCCGATTCCGCGCGGGATAATCGCTGCGATTAGATCGCAAGGCTGCGTGCCGGCATGACTGTCTATGAACACTGCGTCAGAGGCCTCCTAAGGGCCTACAAGCTGACGCTCTCGCCCCTGATCGGGCGTCAATGTCGCTATCTTCCGAGCTGTTCGGAATATGCGGCGGAGGCCCTGATCCTTCACGGCGCCTGGCGCGGCTCATGGCTCGCGGCCCGGCGGGTGTGTCGCTGCAATCCCTGGGGAGGCTCCGGTTACGACCCGGTCCCCCCGCCGCGCGAAGAACCCCCGAAGGACCCGGGGACCTCCGCCCGGACCTGGACCTGTGAAAAGACATGATCGACCTGATTTTCCCCGACGGCTCCAAGCGCCAGTTCGACGACGGCGTTTCCGGCCGTGACGTGGCCGCCTCCATCGCCAAGTCGCTGGAGAAGCGCGCCCTGCTCATCAAGCTGAACGGCGAACTCTACGACCTCGACCGGGCGCTGCCCGGCGGCGGCCAGTTCGAGATCCTGACGCGGGAAAGCCCCGAGGCCCTCGAGACCATCCGCCACGACGCCAGCCACGTGATGGCCGAGGCGGTGCAGGAACTGTTCCCCGGCGCCCAGGTGACCATCGGCCCGGCGATCGAGGACGGCTTCTACTACGACTTCGCCTGCGAGACGCCCTTCAGCCTCGACGACCTGGCCAAGATCGAACAGCGGATGAAGGAGATCGTCGACCGCGACGAGAAGATCGTGCGCGAGGTCTGGGACCGGGCCGAGGCCATCGCCCACTTCAAGGCGATCGGCGAGACCTACAAGGCCGAGATCATCTCCGACCTGCCGCAGGGCGAGACGATCACGGTCTACCGCCAGGGCGACTGGAAGGACCTGTGCCTGGGCCCGCACCTGCCGTCGACGAAGCATGTGGGCAAGGCCTTCAAGCTGACCAAGCTGGCGGGCGCCTACTGGCGCGGCGATCACCGCAACGCCCAGCTCCAGCGCATCTACGGCACGGCCTGGGCCACCGAGGCCGACCTCGAGGCCCACCTCAAGCGGCTCGAAGAGGCCGAGCGGCGCGACCACCGCAAGATCGGCCGCGCCATGGACCTCTTCCACCTGCAGGAAGAGGCCAAGGGGATGATCTTCTGGCATCCCAAGGGCTGGACGCTCTACCGCACGGTCGAGGCCTACATGCGCCGCCGCCTGGACGCCGACGGCTATGTGGAGGTCAAGGCCCCCCAGATCATGGACCGCGGGCTCTGGGAGCGTTCGGGCCACTGGGAGAAGTTCGGCGAGAACATGTTCACCTGCGAGACGACGGAAGGCGAAGAGCTGGCCGTTAAACCGATGAACTGTCCGGGCCATGTCCAGATCTTCAACTTCGGCCAAAAGAGCTATCGGGACCTGCCGCTGCGGATGGCGGAGTTCGGCGCGTGCCACCGCTACGAGCCGTCCGGCGCCCTGCACGGGATCATGCGCCTTCGCGCCTTCACCCAGGACGATGCGCACATTTTCTGCCGCGAGGACCAGATCGAGGCGGAGTCGACCAAGTTCGTGCGTCTGCTCAACTCGATCTACGCCGACTTCGGGCTGGAGCTGCACAGCGTCAAGCTGGCCCTGCGGCCCGACCTGCGCGCCGGGTCCGACGAGGTGTGGGACATCGCCGAGTCCAAGCTCGACCGGGCCGCGCGCATGGCCGTGAACATGCCGATCGAGCCCCTGCCCGGCGAGGGCGCCTTCTATGGCCCGAAGCTGGAGTTCCACCTGCGCGACGCCATCGGCCGCACCTGGCAATGCGGCACCCTGCAGCTCGACTTCGTGCTGCCGGAGCGCCTCGACGCCGAATATGTCGCCGAAGACGGCTCCAAGCAGCGGCCGGTCATGCTGCATCGGGCGATCTGCGGCTCGATGGAGCGGTTCATCGGCGTGGTGATCGAGAACTACGCCGGGGCGTTTCCGCTGTGGCTTGCGCCGACCCAGGTGGTGGTGGCCACAATTACGTCAGACGCCGACGACTATGCTCGCCAGGTGGCCCAGGAACTGAGCGCGGCGGGTCTCAGGGTCGAGACCGATCTTCGCAACGAGAAGATCAACTACAAGATTCGCGAGCACAGCCTCGCCAAGGCTCCCATCATCGCGGTGGTGGGCCGGCGGGAGGCCGAAGAGGGCAAGGTGGCGCTCAGGCGGTTTGGATCGGACGGTCAGACGGTGCTTTCCTTGGGCGAAGCCGTGAAGTCGCTTGCCAGCGAAGCCGCACCACCCGATGTTGGCCGCAGCGCCGTGCGACCGGCAGCTGCGCCGATTCCGGTCGGCGCCGAGGAGGCTGGATGAACGGCATCGCCGCACCGATCGTCGCCTACGAGCCAGCACCCACGCCGGAATACCTCAAGGTCCGCCGCAAGGTCTCGGTGGTCATGGTCGTCTACATGACGGGTGAGGCTCTGGACGAGAGCCTCGCCTGCGTGCTGTCCGACCCGCTGGTGGACGAACTGGTGATCGTCGACAACGGCTCCAGCGTCTCGGAGGCCGAACGGCTGCAGGGCCTCGCAGAGCGCGACCGCAAGCGGGTCGTGCTGATGTCCGGCCAGGGCAATGTCGGTTTCGCCCGCGGGGCCAACCTGGGGGCGCGGCGGGCGAGCGGGGACGTCCTGGTCTTCCTCAATCCCGACGCGTTCCTGCAGACCGACTGCATTTCCGAACTGGTCCGCACGATCGCCGACCGGCCGGTGCCCTCGATCGTGGGCGGGCGCGTGCTGAACGCCGACCGCACCGAGCAGCGCGGCGCCCGGCGCGGCGATATCACCCCGATCAGCGCCCTGATGAGCCTCAGCCACCTGGCCCGGCGCGTGCCGGCCTGGCGTCACTACGAGGTCCACTGGGAGCAGGACGCCGCGCCCGAGGGCGTCGCGGCCATCCCCACCATCTCCGGGGCCTGCTTCTGCATGCGCCGCGAGGACTTCGAGGCCGTCAACGGCTTCGACGAGGGCTATTTCCTGCACGTCGAGGACGTCGACCTGTGCTGGCGCGTGCGCCGGGCTGGCGGCCTGGTGCTGTTCCAGCCCAAGGCCGAGGTGATCCACCTGGGCCACACCAGCCGCGCCAGCCCGATCCGCGTGGAGTTCCACAAGGGCGTGGGCCTGGCCCGCTATTTCCGCAAACGCGCCGAGACCCTGGGCCAGACCCTGGTGGCCTGGCTGCTTTCGCCGGTCATCGTCTGCACCGCGGTGGCGCGCCCGGTGATGTGGCGCATGCGGGGCCGGGTGGTCTAGGGCGCGATTCGGGCGCTCAGCCAGAACCGGCCACTGATAATCGACCCCACCTTCGGCTCCTGCGGGATCGATTTGGGGTCGATGACCACATCGATCGTGGCGTGATCATAGGTTTCGACCAGCGCCCACCGGAAGCTCTCGCCGCCGACGCCGTTCGTGCGTATCGCGGTCTTCAAGACCTTGCCGGCGAAGTCCGCATAGGCGGTTGGACGTTTGTCGCTGTCGGCCAGCGCGCCGCCCATCTTCTCGAACAGCATGCCCGACGGCACGAAGAAGTCAGCGGCCATCCGCACCTTTTGGCCGGGCGCCTTCTGGGCCGCGTAATAGGCTGCTTCGTCCGCATAGACGTTCGGAGCATAGCTGAAAGCGGCGATGTCGATCGTCAACCTGGAGCCCGGCTTGAACCGCGCCGCCTGGGTTGGGTCGGCCAGGTCGACGATCAGCGGGGTTTCCTGGCCGGCGAAACGGCCCGCGACCGAGATTTCAAATGGGGCCCACTCGGGGTCGGTATTGTCGCCTTGGACTTCGATCGTGGTCCGCCCCTCCCCGGAAAAGCCGGGGTTCAGGGTCACGAACTCCGCGGCGCCTCCGCTCTTGCGCCGCAGGGCCACGTAGAGTTCCGCCCCGGAGGGGTCGGTGACGACGCAATCGGCGTGCTCGGCGTCGAGCTCCACCAGATGGCAAGCCTTCTGCGCTTGAACGACAAGGCGGCGTAGCGCGGTTTGTTGGTCGGTTGCGTCGAAAGCGAAGCCGACCATCGTGAAGTGCGAAACGTCAGCTTGCATTCGAAACCCTCACCGTGAAAGGCCAAGCTTAAAGGGCGAGGGCGCAACCAGGAAGGGCGTCGATCGGGCGACTATGCCGGGAAGAGGCCCGCACGGCTGACCGAGGCGGCCGGCGGCTTGCCCAGCAGGCCGGACATCCACTTCGCGGTGTCGATCAGCGCCGCGATGTCGTAGCCGGTCTCGAACCCGGCCCGTTCCAGCATGTAGACCAGGTCCTCGGTGCCGATATTGCCGGTGGCGTCGGGCGCGAAGGGGCAGCCGCCGAGGCCGCCGCAGCTGGCGTCCAGGATATCGACCCCCGCCTCGACGCCCGCATAGGCGTTGGCCAGGCCGGTGTTGCGGGTGTCGTGGAAGTGCAGGCGCAGCTTCTTGTCGCCGATCACCTTGCGCACCGCCTCGACCCGCCGCCGCACGGTCCAGGGATCGGCCACGCCGATGGTGTCGGCGAGCGCGATCTCGGCGATGTTCAGCCGGGCGGCGTCGCGGGCCAGGGCCACCACATGATCTTCCGCGACCTCGCCGTCGAAGGGGCAGCCGAAGGCCACGGAGAAGGTGGCGCTGATCGGCGGGCCGCCCTGGGCGTCGCGCTTCGCGGCGATCTCGGCCAGGGCCTGCATCTGCTCGACCGTCGAGGCGCCCTGGTTGCGGATGCCGAACCCGTCCGTGGCGCAGACCACCACATTGGCCTCGTCGCAGCCCGTCGCCACCGCCCGGTCCCAGCCGCGCATGTTCAGCACCAGACCGATGCGCGAGCGGCTCGGATCGGACGCCAGGGCGGCCGACACGTCCTCGGCCCCCGCCATCTGCGGCACGCGCTTGGGATTGACGAAGGAGACCGTCTCCATCCGCCGCGCGCCCGCCGCCTCCAGGCGCTGGATGAACTCGACCTTCTGGGGGATCTCCAGGCTGGTCTTCTCGTTCTGCAGCCCGTCGCGGGGCCCCACTTCGACGATCTCGATGAAGCGGCTCATGGCTGGGTCCCCGTTGGCGGCGCGTAGATGGAGAGGGTGGTCTCATCGCCGTTGGAATAATCAAGTCCCTTGACGGTTCCGATCAGGCGGGGCTGGACGTGCAGGGGCCTGAGCGCCGCCTGGAAGGCGGCCTGCTCGCGGGATTCCACCACGGCGGCGCGGTTGTCGGCCAGGGCCTCGGCGGCGTCCCGGGCGTCGCCGAGATCGGTCCCGGTGCCGACGGCGAACACCAGGCTGGGCTCGGCGTAGCCGGCCACGGCGATGGGCCCGGGGGCGACGCCCTGGCGGGGCAGCAGGCGGGCCCTGGCGAGCACGGCTTCGGTGCGTTCGGACAGCAACAGCGGCTCCAGTCTGGGCGCCAGCAGCCCCACCAGCGCGCCATGCCCCAGGAGGCCCAGGGGCAGGGCGATGACCAGCGCGCGGCGGGCCTGGCCCCGCACCATCATATAGGCGCCGCCGAAGCCCGCCGCCGCCAGGAGCAGGGCGGCGACGATGGCGGCGGGCAGGTCCGAAGCGTCGCCATAGAGGCTGGCCAGATAGCCCGCGCCCACCGCCAGCAGCAGTCCGACCAGCGCCTGGAGGACGGCGCCCGTCCAGCGCACCCGTGCGCCCAGCGGTTCGCGCAGCGCCGCCGCCGCCAGCCAGGCGAGGGCGCCGTAGCAGGGCAGGGCGTAGTGGGAGAGCTTGGTGGGCGTCAGCTCGAACACCAGCCAGGTGGGAATCAGCCAGCAGAGCGCGAACCGTACGCCGGGCTCGGCCCGCGCCCGCCAGCCCAGGAGGAGGCCCGCCGGCAGCAGCAGGGTCGAGGGGAAGGTCTGCAGGATCGCGGCGACGGCGTGATAGCCGGGCGGCGCGCCGTGGCTTTCCTGGCCGCCGGTCATCTTCGAGGCCATGTCGCCGACGATCGCCGCGCGCCAGAAGTCGCCGTCGGTGGCCACGGTCACCGCCCAGGCCCAGGGCCCGACGACCGCCATGAACAGGATCAGGCCCCAGCCCCAGCCCAGGTTCTTCAGCCAGCCGGCCTTGCGGTCCCAGACGCAGAGCGAGATCGCGGTGAGGGCCACCGCCATCGGGGCGATCGGCCCCTTGACCAGGGTGGCCGTCGACAGGGCCAGCCAGAACCCGACCCGCGTCAGCCGGCCCGTGGCGGGGGTGTCGTCCAGGCTCGGTCGCTGGCGGCCGGCGGCGTAGATATGGGCGAGGCACGCCAGGGCCAGGGTGGTGGTCCCGCACAGCACCGCGTCGGTCTTGGCGATGAACGCCTCGGTGGACAGCAACAGGCCGGCCCCCAGGATCGCACCGGCCACGAGGCCCGTCGGCCCCCCGAAGAACGCGGCCGCGCCCCAGGCGCAGGCCGCAGCCGCCAGCATGGCCCCCAGAAGGGAGGGCAGGCGATAGGCCCAGATCTGCCGCGCCTCGGGGTCGGAGAAGGTCGCCACGCTGGCCGCCTGCAGCCAATGGATGCCCACCGGCTTCTTGAACCGCGGCTGGTCCTGGAAGCGGATGACCACATAGTCGTCCTGCTCCAGCATCTGGGCCGTGGCCTGGGCGAAGCGGGATTCGTCGCGGTCCAGCGGCGGCATGGCGAGCAGGCCCGGCAGACCCGCGATCATCGCCACCAGGGCGGCCAGCAGCGGTCCCCGCCAGCCTCCGCTCCAGCGGGCGAGGCGGCCTTCGAGGTCGAGGTCGGTGGCGGCGGACACAAAGGTCATGGCCGGGTTGATAGCACGATCCTTTCGCCGGCCCAGGTTTGCGGTATTAGGGGACATGGCCAAATCGCCCGCTGCCGCAGCCCCGGACATTTCCGTCGTCGTGCCCGTGTTCGACGAGGAGGGCGCGGCCCCCGACCTGGCGCGCGAGATCGCCGCCGCCTTCGCCGGCCGCAGCTACGAGATGGTTTTCGTCGACGACAAGAGCCGTGACGGCACCCTTGCGGCCCTCACCGCGCTCAAGGCCGAACTGCCGCAGCTCCGCGTGCTGAGCCACCGGGCGAACGCCGGCCAGAGCCGGGCGCTGCGCACCGGCATCCTGGCCGCGCGCGGCGGCATCGTCGTCACCCTCGACGGCGACGGCCAGAACGATCCGGCCGACGGTCCCCAGCTGGTCGACGCCCTGATGGCCGGCCCGCCGGACCTGGCCCTGGTCGGCGGCGAGCGCGTCAAGCGCCAGGACAGCCGGGCCAAGAAGGTCGCCTCGCGTTTCGGCAACGGCGTCCGCAAGCGCCTGTTGAAGGACACCGCCAACGACACCGGCTGCGGGCTCAAGGCCTTCCGCCGCGAGGCCTTCCTGCGGCTCCCGTATTTCGACCACATCCACCGCTACATCCCCGCCCTGATGCTGCGCGAAGGCTACCGGATCGACTTCCGCCCGGTGAACCACCGCCACCGTCAGACCGGCGCCTCGAAATACACCAATCTGGGCCGGCTCTGGGCGTCGCTGTCGGATCTGCTGGGCGTGATGTGGCTGCAATCGCGCGCCCGCAATCCGGGCGGGGCGGACGAGGCCTAGGCGCGCCGGCCCCTTCACCGTTTTCGCCGAAGCGGCTAACCCTTAGGCGCCGGGCCGACCGGCGTGGGGGCTTGCCGATGTTCGCCGCGTTACCGCTGCTGGCCTTGCCGGTGCTGATCTACAACCTGATCGCCCTGACCCTGGTGGGCGGCTTCAAGGCGGCCGACGCCAGCCTCCGCATGAACGACACGCTGTTCACGATCCAAATGGCCTCGCGCGCCGGGTGGGCGGTCAG
>DASUIJ010000155.1:0-5210 GCA_036279815.1 Phenylobacterium sp.
ACGCGCAATGGAAACAGCGCGCTTGGAATCCCCGCCTGCGGGCCGCCGGCCGGGCCGCCCTGGACCTGATTTTCCCGCCCCAGTCCCTGGACGACGGACCCCGCCCGATGGCCGCCGGCCTCACCGCCGAGGCCTGGAGCCGCATCACCTTCCTGGACGATCCGGTCTGCGACGGCTGCGGGACGCCCTTCGAGTTCGCCCAGGGGCCCGGCGTCCGGTGCGCCGCCTGCATGGCCAGGCCCCGCGCCTTCGGCCGGGCCCGCGCCGCCTGCCTCTATGACGAGGCCTCGCGCGGCCCGATCCTGCAGCTCAAGCACGCCGACCGCACGGACCTGGCGCCCCTGTTCGCCCGCTGGCTCAGCCGCGCCGCCCGCGACCTGCTGGCGGAGGCCGACGCCCTGGCCCCGGTCCCCCTGCACCCGACCCGCATCCTGCGCCGGCGCTACAACCAGGCCGCCGCGATCGCACGGCCCCTGGCCCGGCTCGCCGGCCTGGACTACCTGCCCGACGCCCTGGTCCGCCGCCGCGCCACCGAGACCCAGGGCGGCAAGTCGGGCCCGGCGCGCCGCCGCAATGTGGCGTCGGCCTTCGAGGTCCCGGCCTCGCGGACGAAACAAGTCGCCGGCCGGCGCATTGTCTTGATTGATGACGTCATGACCACCGGCGCCACTTTGGAAGGCTGCGCCCGGGCGCTTCTGAGGGCCGGGGCCGCCTGCGTCGATGTGGCCGTGGTCTCCCGGGTGAAAGAGGCCGCGAACCGCCCCATATAGGTCGGGTTAAGGAGTTTCAGTGTCCAATAGAGCAATGGCCAAGGTCACCATCTACACCAAACCCTACTGCCCCTACTGCGTTCGCGCGGTGTCTCTGCTTGAGAAGAAGGGCGTCGAGTTCACCGAGGTCGAAGCGGGCTTCGATCCCGAAAAGCGCCGCGAGATGATCCAGCGCGCCAACGGCCGCGCGACCTTCCCGCAGATCTTCGTCGGGGACGAGCATATCGGCGGCTGCGACGACATGATGGCCCTGGAATACGCCGGCAAGCTGGACACCCTGCTCGCGGCCTGACCGCAAGCCCTTGCCAAGGCGGACCATTGCGGGCTTGAGAGACAGCCTATGAGCCTTCGCGTCGGACTGATCCAGACCCGCACCCCCGCCGGCCACGCGGCCGCGCTGGCCCATGTGGCGCCGCTGGTGCGCCAGGCGGCCGGGCAGGGGGCGACCCTGATCGTCACCCCGGAGGCCACCAACATCCTGCAGAAGGACCGGGAGAAACTGCTGCCGCAGTTGAAGCTCCTGGCCGACGACCCCGTGGTGCTGGGCCTCCAGGCCCTGGCCGCCGAGCTGAAGGTCTGGATCCTGATCGGCTCGGCCCTGGTCCGGCGCGACGACGGCAAGGCCGCCAACCGGGCCGTGCTGGTCTCGCCGCAGGGCGCGGTGGCCGCCACCTACGACAAGCTGCACATGTTCGACGTCGACCTGCCCACCGGCGAGAAAGCCCGCGAGAGCGCCGCCTACGAGCCCGGCGACCGGGCCGTCACCGCCTTGGCCGACGAGGCGAAGCTCGGCCTCACCATCTGCTACGACATGCGCTTCCCGGCGGTCTATCGCGCCCTGGCCCTGGCCGGCGCCGAGATCCTCACCGCGCCGTCGGCCTTCACCCGTCCCACCGGCGCCGCCCACTGGGAGGTGCTGCTGCGCGCCCGGGCGATCGAGACCGGCAGCTTCGTCCTGGCGGCCGCCCAGGGCGGCTTCCACGAGGACGGGCGCGGCACCTACGGCCACAGCCTGGTGGTCGGTCCCTGGGGCGAGGTGCTGGGCCATCTGGACCATGACGAGCCCGGCGTCCTGGTGGTCGACCTCGACCTCCACGACGTCGCCACCGCCCGCGCCGCGATCCCCGCCCTGGCCAATGCGCGGGCCTTCGCCCCGCCGGAGCCGCTGGCATGATCCGCTACGCCCTCGTCTGCGAGCACGGCCATGAGTTCGAGGGCTGGTTCGGCGCCTCGGCGGATTTCGACGAGCAGTCCGCCCGCGGCCTGGTCGACTGCCCGGTCTGCGGCGCCAGGCAGGTCCGCAAGCAGATCATGGCCCCCGCCGTGGCCGGGACCAAGCGCACCCCGCCCGGCCCCACGCCGCAGATGCGTGACATGATGATGGAGGCGCTGGGCCAGGTCCGCCGCCACGTCGAGGACAATTTCGACTATGTGGGCGACGCCTTCGCCACCGAGGCCCGCGCCATCCACGAGGGCCGCTCCGAGGATCGCGGCATCTATGGCGAGGCCACCCCCGCCGAGGTCAGGAAACTGGCCGACGACGGCGTCCCCGTCGCCGCCCTGCCGCCCGCTCCGGCCAAGAAGACCGAGCTGAACTGACCTCGTCCGAGGTCGGCAGGCGTTGCGGTGACGCCCCCGCGCTCCTACGGTCCCGCCCACTGTTCGCAATGGGGCTGTCCATGATCCGCACCTTCTCCGCCGTCGCCGCGCTGCTGTCGGGCGCCGTCATCGCCTCGTCCGCCCACGCCCAGGCCGCGCGACCCGACCAGCTCGCCTTCCGCGAGCTCTACAAGGAGCTGGTCGAGACCAACACGACCCTGTCGACGGGAAGCTGCACCGCCGCCGCCGAGAAGATGGGCGCGCGCCTGAAGGCCGCCGGCTTCCCGGACAAGGACGTCGCCGTCGTGGTCCCGCCGGACCATCCCAAGTTCGGCGCCCTGATCGCCAACCTGCCGGGGACCGACGCCAAGGCCAAGCCGGTCATGCTGCTGGCCCACATCGACGTGGTCGAGGCCAACCGCGCCGACTGGGAACGCGATCCGTTCACCCTGATCGAGGAGAACGGCTATTTCTACGCCCGGGGCGCCAGCGACGACAAAGCCATGGCCGCGGTCTTCACCGACGCCATGGTCCGCTACAGGACCGAGGGCTTCAAACCCCGGCGCGGCCTGAAGCTGGCCCTGACCTGCGGCGAGGAGACCTCAGACACCTTCGACGGCGTCGAGTGGCTGCTGAAGAACAAGCGCGAGATGATGGACGCCCAGTTCGCCATCAACGAGGGCGCCGGCGGCCGGCTGAACGAGAAGGGCGAGCGCCAGTTCCTGGGCATCCAGGCCGGCGAGAAGGTCTATCAGGACTACACCCTGGTCACGACCAATCCGGGCGGCCATTCCTCGCGGCCCAGCAAGGACAACGCGATCTATCACCTGTCGGGCGCCCTGGCCCGCCTGGGCGCCTATGACTTCCCGGTCCAGATCAACGAGGCGACCCGCAACCACTTCGCCAAGATGGGTCCCATCGAGGGCGGCGAGTCCGGCGCGGCCATGAGCGCCGTCGCCAAGGATCCCACCGACGCGGCGGCCATCGCCATCGTCGCCCGGGACGCCAGCCGCAACTCGATGATGCGCACCACCTGCGTGGCCACCATGGTCAACGCCGGCCACGCGCCCAACGCCCTGCCGCAGCGCGCCCAGGCCAACGTGAACTGCCGCATCCTGCCCGGCCAGAAGATCGAGGACGTCCGCGACCAGCTCGCCAAGGTGCTGGCCGACGACAAGATCAGCATCTCCCTGGTGGGCGAGCCCAGCCCGGTCTCGCCGCCCCCGCCGCTGTCCAAGGCCATCGTCGGCCCGGTGGAGCAGGTCTCGAAGGAGCTGTGGCCCGGCGTGCCCCTGGTTCCGGCCATGAGCACGGGCGCCACGGACGGCCGCTTCACCAACGCCGCCGGCATCCCGACCTACGGCCTCTCCGGCATGTTCGGCGACCCGGACGGCGGCGGCGCCCACGGCCTGAACGAACGCATCCGGGTCCGCTCGCTCTATGAGGGCCGCGACTTCCTCTACAAGGTGGTCAAGCTCTACGCGAACCAGAAGTAGGCGTTTAGTCGGCGAGGTCTGCCACTCGGGGTTGATCCTGTCGCGACCTGCGGGCACTCTTTCCCGATCCGGGGGGAGACGCCTTTGTCAGCCTGCAGATTCGTGTCGGCCGCAATCTTGGTGGCGGGCCTCGCCATGCCCTGGGCGGTCCGCGCCGCGCCGCTGGAAGCCTATGGCCACCTTCCCACCATCGAGGAGGTGAGCATTTCGCCCGATGGCGGAAAGCTGGGCGCGATCTGGACCAACGGCGATGAGCGTCGGGTCGTCATCCGCAACCTCGCCGACGGCGGCACCCGGGTGCTGGGAGTCGGGCGCGCCAAGATCCGCAGCCTCGACTGGGCCGGGCCGGACCACCTGCTGATCACCGCCTCGACCACAGCGACCGTCGCGGATGTCAGCGCGCCGCGATCGGAATGGTGGCTGGGCTCGGACTACAACTACGCCACCAACAAGCTCCGGCCGCTGCTCAACGACACCCGGAACGCCATGAACGTCATCGCCGGGCCCCCGGCGGTCCGCATGATCGACGGCAAGCCGATCATCTTCGTCGAAGGCATCCAGTTCGTGAGCAATCGCGGCCAGGACGCCCTGTTCAGCATCGATCCCGAGACCGACCGTTCCACCCTGGTCAACCAGGGTTTCCTGAGGACCAACGACTGGCTGGTGGGCCTGGACGGCAAGCCGGCGGCGGAGTCCGAATACGACCAGAAGACCGGCGAATGGGTGCTCAAGGTGGCCCACGGAATCGGCTGGCGGACCGTGGTGTCCCTGTCCGCGCCGAACGAGCGCCCGAGCATGGTCGGCCTCGGCCGCGACGGGGTTTCCATCCTGGTGGCGGAGCCGCAGGGCGAGGCGACGGCCCTGCGGGAGGTCTCGCCCCTGACCGGCAACTGGCCCGAGCCCTTCCGGGTCGCCCCCTATGCGCCGCCGATCCACGACCCGGCGACGCACAAGCTGATCGGCTTCCAATCACTGCGCGGCGACGAGGTGGTCTACGAGTTCCTGAATCCGGCCGACGCCGCCGCCTGGGCCAAGGTCCAGCGGGCCTACAAGGGAATGAAGGTCAGCCTGGTGTCCTGGTCGGACGACCGCAATCGGGTGGTGGTGCTGGCGGACTCGCCGACGGAGGGGCCGACCTACGCCCTGGTGGACTTCAAGGCCCGTCGCGCCGACCCGATCGGCGCCCTCTACGAGAACCTGCAGCCGGCCGACATCGCGACGGTCAAGCCGGTGCGCTACAAGGCCAAGGACGGGCTGGAGATCACCGGCTACCTGACCCTTCCCAACGGCCGCGCCGCCAAGGCGCTTCCCCTGGTGGTGCTTCCGCACGGCGGGCCCGCGGTTC
>DASUIJ010000156.1:0-2482 GCA_036279815.1 Phenylobacterium sp.
TTCCCGGCGCGAAAGCTCGTGATCGCCGCGTCCGATATGCGGCAGCCCGCAGGCGATCACGCAGTCGCCGAGCTGGCGGCGGCCGGCGACGCGCAGCCGCTGGTCGTTGAGAAAGGCGCCCTTGCCGCGCTCGGCGATGTAGAGCTCGTCATTGGCGGGATTGTAGATCACGCCGGCGATCAGCGTGCCTTCGCGCTGCAGGCCGATCGAAATCGCAAATTGCGGAATGCCGTGCAGGAAGTTGGTGGTGCCGTCGAGCGGGTCGACGATCCAGGTGTGGGTCTTGTCGGTGCCCTCGATCAGGCCTCGCTCCTCGCCCAGGAAGCCGTAGCCGGGGCGCGCCTTCTCCAGCATTTCGAAGATGGTCTGCTCGGCCTTGAGGTCCGCGGCGGACACGAAGTCGGCGGCGCCCTTCTTGGAGACCTGCAGTTCGGCGAGTTCGCCGAAGTCGCGGTTCAGCCCACGCGCGGCCTTGCGGGCGGCGTCGGACATGACTTTCAGGAGGGCGGATTGGGTCGACATGAGGGCGCGGAACCTAGTGGCGCCCAAGCCTTAAGGCAAGGCGAGCGCGTCAGTCACGCTCCGCGAGGCCCGCTGCGATGGCGGCGTTCAGCGCCTTCACCGCCGCCGCCGGCCCCTGCGGATGGTTCCAGACCCCCGACGAGACCGCCAGGAAATCGGCGCCGGCGGCGGCCAGCGGCTGGGCGTTGTCCGCGGTGATGCCGCCGATGGCGACGCAGGGGGTCTCCATCACCTGCTGCCAGATCGTCAGAATCTCGGGGTCGGCGCTGGTGGGCGCCTCCTTGGTGGCGGTCGGGTAGAAGGCGCCGAACGCCACATAGTCCGCGCCCGCCTCCGCGGCCTCCATCGCCAGATGCCGGCTGTCATGGCAGGTCACGCCGACCATGCGGTCCGGCCCCATCAGCCTTCGCGCCTCGGCGTAGGTTCCGTCCGACTGGCCGATATGCACGCCGTCGCAGCCCAGCCTGGCCGCCAGGTCGGGCCGGTCGTTGAGGATCACGGCGACGCCCCGCGCCAGGGCGATGGGGCTCAGAACGTCCACCGCCGCCGCGATGACCTCGTCGGGAGCGTCCTTCAGGCGGATCTGCAGGGCCGCCACGTCGCCGGCGTCGAGCGCCTGGGCGAGGGTGTGGCCGAAGGCCGCCAGGTCGTCGATCCGGGGCGGGGTGATCAGGTAGAGGCGGCAGGAGGGCTTGGACATGGCCGGTCCATTACCCCATCCGCGCCCGGCCTGTCAGGGGGCGAGGCTCACGCCGCGCCTCCGGCCCTGCGGCGCGGCGGGCGGGGCCGGGGCCGAAGCCCGGTCCTCCGACGCCGGTTCGGCGGGGGCGGAAGGTCCCTTCGCGATCAGGCGCAGGATGTAGAGGACGCCGATGCCGAAGATCAGCGCATAGACGGCCAGAAGGCCGAGCCGCGTGGCCGGGGGGCCGAGGATCGCGAGGGGCTGAAGGCCGGCCCCGGCGACGACCCAGCCGGCGATCACCGAGACGAACCCGGCCGGGCCCATGGCCACGCAGGCCGAAAGGAACAGCGAAGACCGCTCGGGTCCGCCGCGCAGGGTCAGCCACGCGCCCCAGGCGCCCAGGCCGATCATCGCCACGCCAAGCCCCGCCATCACGCGGAAGGCCCAGAACACCAGGAACACCGGCGGCCGGTCCTGGGGCGGGAAGTCCTTCAGCCCCTTCACCTGCGCGTCCACGCTGCCGGCGGATATCAGGCTGCCCAGCCTGGGAACCGAGAGCGCCCAACGGTTGCCTGCGATCTCCCGGTCCGGCCAGGCGGCCACATGAAAGGGCTGTGCCGGGCGGGTGTCCCAGAAGGCCTCCATGGCGGCCAGCTTGGCGGGCTGCAGGCGCTGGACCTGCTTGCCGGAAAAGTCGCCGGCGACAAGCTGCAGCGGCGCGACGATGGCGAACATGCCGATGGCCATGCGCAGCGCGATCCGGGATTCCGGCGCCTCGCGATCCTTCATCAACCGCCACGCCGCGGCCGCGCCGACCACCAGGGCGGTGGTCAGGTAGGCCGCCAGCACCATGTGGATCAGCCGGGTCGGGAAGCCGGGCGAGACGATCGCCTTCCAGCCGTCCAGCGCCACCGGCAGGCTGTCGGCGACGTGGCCCAGCCCCGGCGGCGCCTGCACCCAGCCGTTGGCGGCGATGATCCAGACGGCCGAGACCGGCGTCGCCAGCGCCGCCAGAACGGTGGCGGCGAAGTGCAGGCCGGGCCCCACCCGCTTCCAGCCGAACAGCATGACCCCCAGCAGGCCCGCCTCCACGAAGAATGCGGTGGGCGCGGCGGCGGACGGTAGAGCGCTCCAGATAGAGACAGGCTGGCGGCTCATCGCCACGACGGTCACGGCGCCCATGCCGAAGGAGATCGCGAACACCTTCAGCCAGAACAGGTAGAGCGTCCTGAAGACCCCGTTCCTGGACATCAGCCACAGGCCCTCCAACACGGCCAG
>DASUIJ010000157.1:0-3879 GCA_036279815.1 Phenylobacterium sp.
GTAGTACCGGCTCTCGTCCGACACCACGACGGCGCCGCCGCACATGGCGGTGAAGACCCGCTCGTGGCCGCCGGCTACGAACCCGTTGTTGGTGTTCAGCACCAGCCGCGTGCGCCGAAGCAGCGACAGGGTCTCCTGGAAGCTGCCCATGCCGCGGTAGTCGAAGGACGGATAGCGCTGCGCCATCCCCTCCCACCCGGCGCCGTAGATGGTGAGCGGGGCCTCCGCCTCGCCCAGGGTCTCCAGGAACCGGTTCCGGTGATAGGCCTCGGCGAAATACTGCGGCGCCTGCAGCAGCGGCATGAACTCGTCGAACAGGTCCGGCGCGAGCTCGGCGTCGAACTTCTCGGCCAGGGCGGCGCGCAGGGCGTCAAGGATCGGCAGCCGGGCGTCGGCGGCCATGCGCTCGGCGATATCTTCCAGAACCGTGCGCGCAGGGGTGTCCGGGGCGTCGCGCCACGGCAGCGTGGGCGGGCCGCGATAGGTGCCGGTGAACAGCAGGCCGATGTCGCGCCGGGCGAAGCCTTCGTCCGAGAGGTCCGGCGGTTCCGGCAGTTCGTTGGCGCCGGGCGGCAGGAAGCCGATCTGGGCGAACTGGCGGCTCTTCGACCATGCGCTCACGAACTGAACGTGGCTGCGATCCAGGAACAGGGCGACGTGCTTGCCGATCCGTGTGGACAGTCGCGGCGCGTGGTGGACGGGGTGGTCCACATAGATCGAGGCGTAGACGCAATTCAGGGCGTCGTAGGCGGGCCCGTCGCCGGCCTTGATGTCCGAGCCCACGCCGCTGAAGCCGAAATAGCAGTCGGTGGGGATGGCGAAGTTGGCGTTGATCCGGGCGACCGCGTCCTCGGCCATCAGGTCGACGATTTCGGACTCGTGGCCCAGGCCGACCAGAGCGGCCGCCAACTGGTCGATATGCAGGCGCAGAGACCCGTACTGGGACTGGCCCTTGAACAATACAAACCGCATGACTGACCCTTGTCCGTCGCCCGTTCGCGAATCCGGCGCGGCCAAGTCTACCCGCCCCGACCGCAGCAAGCTAAGGCTTGGCGATGATCCGATCCCTTGCGTTGTCCGTTGTCCTGGCCCTCGCCCCGTCGGCCCTCTTCGCGGCCGAGCCGCAGACGGTCTACCGCAACGCCACCTTGATCGACGGCACGGGCGCGGCGCCCCGGCCCGGCATGGATCTCCTGGTCACGGGCGAGCGGATCGGGCGCGTCTGGAAGGACGGCGCGCCGGCCTTCAAGCTTCCGCCGGAAACCCGGGTCGTGGACGCCACCGGCCTCTATGTCCTGCCAGGCCTGATCAACACCCACGAGCATCTGGCGACCCCGCCCAACCGGCCCTTCGCCGAGGCCCAGATGAAGCGCGACCTCTATGGCGGAGTCACCGCGGTCCGCGACATGGCCGACGACCTGCGCCAGGTGGCTGACCTGGCCCGCGCCAGCCGGGTGGGCGAGATCGCCGGGCCGGACATCTACTACGCCGCCCTGATGGCCGGCCCCGAGTTCTTCGAGGACCCGCGGACCCGTGCGGTCAGCGCCGGGATGACCCCAGGCAAGACGCCCTGGATGCAGGCGATCTCGCCCGACACCGACCTGGTCCAGGCGGTCGCCATGGCGCGGGGTACGGCGGCCTCGGCGATCAAGATCTACGCCGACCTGCCCGGCGAAACCGTCAAGGCGATCACCGCCGAAGCTCATCGCCAGGGCATTCCGGTCTGGGCCCATGCGGCGGTGTTCCCGGCCACGCCGGCCCAGGTGCTGGACGCCGGGGTCGACGTGGTCAGCCACGTCTGCATGCTGGCCTACCAGGTCTCCGACCCGCCGCCCCGGGCCTACCACCGGCGCGCGGCCGTGGACGCCGCGAAGCTCGGCGCCGGCGACAATCCGGTGGTCGCCGGGCTCTACCGGACCATGAAGGCCAAGGGGCAGGTGCTGGACGCGACCCTGTCGGTCTATGAGGCGATGGATCAGCGCCGGGCGGCCAATCCCGCGTCGCCCGCGCCCTATTGCACCGCAGACATCGCCTATAGGCTGACCGACCAGGCGCGCAGGGCCGGGGTGATCGTCACGGCGGGCACCGACGGCTTCGGTCCGGGGCAGGAGGCCTGGCCCTCGCTCTATCGCGAGCTGGAGCTGCTGGTGGACAAGGCCGGCTTTTCCCCGCTGGAGGCGATCCGCTCGGCCACCGGCGCGGCGGCGCTATCGATCCGCCACGACCCCGATTTCGGGACCATCGCGTCGGGTCAGCTCGCCAACCTGATCTTCACGGCCCAGGATCCCTCGACCGACATCCGCGCGCTTCGCAGCCTGACCCTGACGGTCAAGCGCGGCGTGGCCTATCCCCGCGCCGACTTCCGGCCGCAGGCCGATGTGGCCGCCCGAACGGAAAAATGATGCTCTCCCGACGACACCTTCTGTCCCTGGGCTCAGGCGCGGCGGGATCACCGCCATCGATGATCTGAAGGCCTGCCAATCGGCCCTGGAGAAGGAGGTCGCCGAACGGGCCGCCGCCGGAATCGGCGCCAGGGGCGAGCGGTCGGACCCCTATCCCTTCGTGGTCGACCTGCGCGGCGTCGACCAGTTCCGGACCCTGGCCGGCCTGCTGAGCGCCAGGGGACATCCCGCCCGGGTGGCGGACAAGGTCCTGGGCCTGATCGTGCGCTACGCCGAGCGGGTCTGAGACTAGGACGGCGCTTGCGCCGGAGGCAATTGACCCGTGCGCCCGCCAATCCGACCCACACCGCCTTGCGTTTGAACGCCCGGTCCCGACTATCGAGGCCGGTGAATCAGCGGGGGTGGCGCATGCGTGTTCGGGGATGGCTGCTGGGTGTGGGCTTCGCGGCCTTGGCGACGGGCGCGCAGGCCGCCGACCTGCTGATCCATGGCGGGCCGATCTATACCGGCGGCGACGGCCCGGCCAAGGTCGAGGCCCTGGTGGTCGAGGACGGCAAGGTCGCCTTCGCCGGTTCCCTGGCCGCCGCCCACCGGGCCGCGCCGGCCGCCCAGGACATCGACCTCAAGGGGGCCGCGGCCTTTCCGGGCCTGGTGGACGCCCACGCTCACCTGATGGGCGTCGGTTTCCGCGAACTGACCCTCAACCTGGAGGGCGTCGCCTCGGTGGCCGAGCTGCAGGCGAAGCTGAAGGCCTGGGCCGACTCCCATCCCGGGACCGGGCCGCTGTCGGGCCGGGGCTGGATCGAGACCCACTGGCCGGAAAAGCGGTTCCCGACGCGCGCCGACCTCGACGCCGTGGTCGCAGACCGCCCGGTGGTGCTGACCCGCGCCGACGGCCACGCCCTGGTGGCCAATTCCGCGATGCTGGTCCTGGCCGGGGTCACCCGCGACACCCAGGACCCGTCCGGCGGCCAGATCCTGCGCGACCAGGCGGGGGAGCCCGCCGGCATGCTGGTGGACAACGCCAAGGCCCTGGTCACCTCCAAGGTCCCGCCTCCCACCGAGGCCCAGATGCGCGAGGCCGCCCGGCGGGCAGTGGACCTCTATGCTTCGCGGGGTTGGACCGGCCTGCACAACGTCAGCGTCGCCGCACAGGACGTGGCGATCCTGAAGGCCATGGCCGCGGCCGGCGAGCTGCCGATCCGGGTCGACAACTTCATGGACCTGAACGCCGCCGAGGAGGTGCTGAGCAAAGGGCCGTCGGCCGATCCCACCGGCCTGGTCCGGGTGGACGGGATCAAGCTCTACATGGACGGCGCCCTGGGCTCCCGCGGCGCGGCGCTGCTGGCGCCTTATCACGACGCCGAGGGAAGCGGCCTGCTGCTGACCCCCGGTCCGGTGATCGCGCAGGCGGCGGCCCGGGCCCGCAGGTCCGGCGCCCAGGTGGCGATCCACGCCATCGGCGATCGCGGCAACC
>DASUIJ010000158.1:0-15507 GCA_036279815.1 Phenylobacterium sp.
GACCACGGGCACGACCTGGCCGCCGCGTTCGTACTCGGGCGCCGACAGCAGTTCGCGCAGGTAGACGGTCTCGCGCCGCTGGTTGGGCAGTTCGATGCCGATGGCGTTGCGGCCCGGGACGACCGAGACGCGGGCCGAGGCGACCGACATGGACCGGGCGATGTCGTCGGACAGGGCCACCACCCGCGCCGACTTCACGCCGGGGGCGGGGACCAGTTCGTAGAGGGTCACGACCGGGCCCGGGCGGATCTGGTCGATCTGGCCGCGGACGCCGAATTCCGCCAGCACGCTCTCCAGCAGCTGGGCGTTCTGGCGCAGGGCGCCCTCGTCGAAGGCGGCGGCGCGGGGCTTGGGCTTGGCCAGCATGGCCAGTTCGGGCAGGGCGAAACCGCCCGTGGGCCGCACGAAGTCGAAGGCGCCCTGGGCCTCTCGCAGCTCGCGGCCGGAATCCTTTGGCGCGGACTTGGGGGCCTTGATGGCGACGGGCGGCGAGGCGGGTTCGCCGGCGCCTGGCGCCGACGGGTCGAAGCCGGCCTCGGGGGTGCGGTCTTCCAGGGTCGCCCGGGCGGCGCGGCGCGGTTCGACCGGTTTCATCGGCGTCAGGGGCGCCTGGACCTCGGCGGCCAGCGGGCGCGGCCTGCGGCTCAGGGCCTCGGCCGCCCAGGCGCCGAAGGCCGCGAGGTCGAGCCGGCGCAGGCCCAGGGAATAGCCCAGCGCCCCGGCGGCGACGGCGCCGAACAGCAGGGCGGCGATCAGCTTGCCGAACGGCAGCCTGGCGTAGGCGATCAGGCCGGCGAGGCCGCTCAGCAGCCCGTCGCCCCAGAATCCGCCCAGGCCGCGGGCCAGGGGCCACATTCCCGGCGCCGGCGGCGCGGCGAGCAGGGCGGCCAGCGCCAGCAGTCCCAGCACGCCGACGATGGCGCGCAGGCGCACCTGGCCGCGGGTCTCGTCCGGGTGCGGCGACACGGCGCGATAGAGGCCGAACAGCACCATCAGCAGGGCGGCGACGCCGGCGGCCAGACCCAGGGACTGGACGCCGAAATCGGCAAGGGTCGCGCCGGCGCCGCCCAGGGCGTTGGCCGGGGCGGCGGTGGAGACGGCGTTCAGGCTGGGGTCGGTGACATTGTAGGTGGCCAGGGCCACGGCGAAGCAGACGCCGAAGGCGGCGACCATGCCGCCCCGGAGACGCGCGGTGGTGGGATGGCCCCAGGCCAGGGCCGCGATGTGGAGCCCAAGCTCCAGACCCCTCTTCCGCGCCGACCGCGCCATGCCGTAAAGCCTCCCGTACCGGATGGCCTCGGTCTAGCGTCCAGAGGGTTAAGAGGCGTTTACCAAGCGCGCGGTCGAACGGGCTGCGAAGGTCGGCCGGGGTCCCGGTGTCTAGGCCGCGCGGCGGGGCCTCGGGCGCTCGCCCTTGCGCCAGCGGATGCAGCCGGGGGCGTCGAGATCCACCTCGAATCGCGGGGCCGGGCGGGCGGCGGCCACGACCTGGGGGCGGAGGCTCTGGAGGAGCCTCGCCGCCGCCAGATAGGCGGGCTGCAGCAGGCCCGGCGTGCGGCTCGACACCGGGCGCAGGCCGAAGCGCCGGCGCAGGAAGCCGTTGGTGTAGACCACGCCGTTGGCCCGGCGCGAACTGGGCGAGGCGAAGGTCACGGTCACGGAGACGTTCAGGCCCTCGCCGTTCACGGTCCGGTGCGGCGAGTGCAGGGGCCACCAGGCGGCCTCCCCGGGCTGCAGCACCACCGGCGTGGCGTCGGCGGCCAGGCGGCGGTCGGCGGGGAGGTCGGCCGGGGCCTCTTCGCGCACGATGGCCTCCAGCCGGCGCTCCCCCAGGCCCGGCCCGCGCGGCGGGCAGACCTGTACGGTCTCGCCGCCGCGGACGTGCAGCACCATCGTCTCGGCGGAATCCACGTGAAAGGCGGCGCCCATGCGCGGGCTGGCGATCACCACCTGGGCCTCGGCGTCCAGCACCTTCAGGCCCATGGCGTGGGCGAATTCGTCCATAAGCCGGGCGAACACCCGGCAGTAGCGGATGTTGCCGGCGACCGGCGCCACGATGCACAGCCGGCCCTTGCGGGCGGCGGCCACCAGGGCCGCGCCGTTCTGGTCGCCCGCCTCGCCGGCGATCCAGGGTTCGGCGGCGCTGGTCCCGACGGTGCGGATCACCAGGCGGTCGCGGCCGGTCTCGTCGATCAGCCGGGCCAGGGCGGCGTCGGAGAACAGGCCGGTCTCGTCCAGCCGGTGGTGGAATTTCAGGACTTCGCGGCCGGCGCGGCGGCGCTGGGCGGGCGTGAGGTCGGGCAGAAGGGTGGCGGCCATGGCCGGAGGTCCCGTTTCGATCCAGATGACCTTCGGAACTGCAAGGCCCGGTCCAGCCCGGAGCGTCCCGGCCCGACCTTTGCGGCGCGCTGCGACCGCGAACCGGCTTCCACTTCGCCGGAGAGCACTCTAGTGATTTGCGCATGTGGAGCATGCCGCGCAGCGTTCTGAGGATTGTCGCCGGGATCATCGCCGTCTGCGCGGTGGCCGGCTTCGTGCTGGGCCTGCAGGGGACGCCGGAAAAGGGCCGCCTGCCGGGCGAGCAGCCGCCGGGGAACGCCGCGGCGGGAATCGACGCGCCCGACGTGAAGCCCCTGGTGGACGAGGCCCCTCCGCCGCCTCCGCCGGAAGAAGAGAAGAAGAAGCCCGAAGAGGAACCGAAGGCGGAGGTCGATCCGAACGCCGCGCCGGTCCTTCTCGCTCCGGCCGCCCCGGCCGCGATCCCGCCGGCCAAGACGCCGCCGGAAGACCGGGTCGGCGATCTGCTGGACGGGGTGACGCCGCCGCCTCAGGAAGACCCGCCGCACTAGGGCCGGGCCGGACCCCGGCGACGCTGCGCGCCTAGTCCAGGGTGTCGCCCCAGTCCCGGCGCCGGGCGACGGCGAAGGCGGCCTTGTCCCGCTTCGGCACGATCCTGGTCTCCACCGGCCCCAGCGGCGTACAGAGCTTGAAGGTGATGGCCGGCTTGGCCGCGCGCGGCGGCGCCAGGATTCGCGCCGGCCGCGGGGCGACGGCGACGGTCGGTCGGGCGACCGCCAGATAGATGAACTTCTCGTCCTCGAACGGCGCGTCCGCCCCCTTGGCCAGGCGGTGGTCGCGCGATCGCGGCAGCCTTTGGCTGAAATGGCACCAGTCAGGGTCGGTCAGGGGGCAGGCGAGGGCGTGGGGGCAGGGGGCCACGATCTCCCCGCCGCCCGCGACCAGCAACCTTCGCGCGGCCAGGATGCGCCGCCAGCCGTCGGGCGTGCCCGGCTCGATCAGCACCAGCATTCCGCGGCAGGCGGCCCACAGGGCTTCGACCGTGGCGGCCTGCCGCGCCGTCGCGATCTCCGCCAGCGCGTAGCTCGCGACCACCAGATCGGCGGTCGGCCAGGACTCGGGCTGGGCCAGGTCGACCTTGAGCCGACGGGCGTCGCGCAGGGGCGGGGCGGCCTCGGCGGACAGGGTCCGCGCCATCTCCAGGAAGGTGCGGCTGGAATCCAGCAGGACGGTCTCGTCCAGGTCCGGCCAGGTCTCCAGCGCCGCCCAGGCCGCGCCGCCCGGTCCGGCGCCGGCGTCCAGCAGGCTGCGGGGCGCGAAGGCCGGCGTCAGCCGGGCCGCCTCGTCGAAGGCCCGGGCGCAGGCGGCGTAGGTCGCCGGCAGGCGGGCCAGCACATAGGCCGTGGCGTCCGCGGCGTCCTTGATCGCCGCCGCCGAGGTGCGGCCCGCGCGATAGGCCTGGGAGATCCTGCCCGCCCGCTCGGCCAGCCCGCCGCGGGCCACGCCCTCCAGCAGGCGGTCGGCGGCGAGGCGCAGGGCGGGCGGCAGGTCCGGGCTCATGGGTCCAGGGCTTAGACGGGCTTCACCTCCGCGCCAAGCACTCCCGGCGCAGGGCGGACAGGGCGCCGGACACGGCCTTGCGCAGCGCCATCCGGGCCAGGGCGGGGGGCACGGCGTAGGGGCTGGAGGCCCGGCTCTCGTAGAACAGGCGGGTGCGGGCCCCGCCCTTCATCGGCTCGAGGCGCCAGGCCCCCTCGAACACCGCCAGATCGCCGCCCACCCGGTGAAAGGTCAATCCGAGCAACGGCTCATATTCGGACCGGAAGACGTTGCGGACCGGCGGCAGCAGGAACATCGGCCTGGAGATGTGCTCGCGCACGTCCCACCGGCCCTCCGGGTCGCGCTCAAGGATGCGGCACGATTTCAGGCCCGCCACCATCCGGGTCGCCAGCCCGCAATCTGTCAGCAGCCGCCAGACGACGTCCGGCGGGGCCGGCAGATCGATCGCCGCATGAATGACGCCCGAGGCTCCGCCGGGGTCGGGCTTCACCTCCAGCACCATGCGGTCGCGATCGAGCTCGGCGCTGATCCGCGGCGAAGCTTCCCACCCCCAGGCCGCCGCCGCGTGCCCCGGGGCGCCGGCGACCAGGATCGTCAGCCCGATCAGAAGGAAGACCGCGCGGCGCATATCGACCTCGAACCGGGGGTCAGGCGCCGCGGTTCTTCACCAGGTCGTCGACCACCGAGGGATCCGCCAGGGTGGTGGTGTCGCCCAGGTTGGACAGGTCGTTCTCGGCGATCTTGCGCAGGATGCGCCGCATGATCTTGCCCGAACGGGTCTTGGGCAGGCCCGGCGCGAACTGCACGACGTCCGGCGCCGCGAACGGTCCGATCTCGCGCCGCACCCAGCCCTTCAGCTCGGCCTGCAGGATGTCGGTCGGGGTGACGTCGGCCTTCAGCGTCACGAAGCAGTAGATGCCCTGGCCCTTGACGTCGTGCGGGTAGCCGACCACCGCGGCCTCGGCCACGTTCTCGTTGCTGACCAGGGCGCTCTCGATCTCGGCCGTGCCCAGCCGGTGGCCGGAGACGTTGATGACGTCGTCCACCCGGCCGGTGATCCAGTAGTAGCCGTCCTCGTCGCGGCGGCAGCCGTCGCCGGTGAAGTACTTGCCGCCATAGGTGGAGAAGTAGGTGTTGAAGAAGCGCTCGTGGTCGCCATAGACCGTGCGCATCTGGCCGGGCCAGCTGTCGGTGATCACCAGGTTGCCGCTGGCGGCGCCGTCCAGGACGTTGCCCTCGGCGTCCACCAGCTCGAACTTGATCCCCGGCAGCGGCTTGGCGCAGGAGCCGGGCTTCAGCGCCATGGCGCCGGGCAGGGGCGACGCCAGGCACGCGCCGGTCTCGGTCTGCCAGTAGGTGTCGACGATCGGGCAGCGGCCCTCGCCCACCACCCGGTGGTACCAGAGCCAGGCCTCGGGATTGATCGGCTCGCCCACCGTGCCGATCAGGCGCAGGGTTTCGCGCGAGGTGCGCTTCACGGGCTCGTCGCCATCGCGCATCAGGGCCCGGATCGCCGTGGGCGCGGTGTAGAAGGTCTCGACCCTGTGCTTGTCGATCACCTCCCAGAAGCGGGAATTGGTCGGATAGTTGGGCACGCCCTCGAACATCAGGCTGGTGGCGGCGTTGGCCAGGGGCCCGTAGACCACATAGCTGTGGCCGGTCACCCAGCCCACGTCGGCGGTGCACCAGAACACTTCGCCCGGCCGGTAATCGAACACCAGCTCATGGGTGTGCGCCGCCCAGGTCAGGTAGCCGCCGGTGGTGTGCAGCACGCCCTTGGGCTTTCCGGTGGAGCCGGAGGTGTAGAGGATGAACAGCGGATCCTCGGCGTTCATCGGCTCGGGATCGCAGGTGTCGGCGACATCGCGCTTGAGGTCGGAATAGTAGGCGTCCCGGCCGGCCTTCATCGGCACGTCGGCCCGGGTGCGGCGCACGACGATCACGTCGGACACGTCGGGGCAGCTCTGCAGCGCCTCGTCCACATTGCGCTTCAGCGGCACCACCTTGCCCCCGCGCAGGCCCTCGTCGGCGGTGATGACCACGCGGGAGTCGCAGTCCTGGATCCGCCCGGCGATGGAATCCGGCGAGAAGCCGCCGAAGATCACCGAGTGGATCGCCCCGATCCGCGCGCAGGCCAGCATGGCGATGGCCGCCTGCGGGATCATCGGCAGGTAGATGGTGACCCGGTCGCCCTTTCTGACGCCCTTGGCCTTCAGCACATTGGCCATGCGGCAGGTTTCGGCGTGCAGCTGGCGATAGGTGAAGGTGTCGTGGGTGTCGCCCTCGTCGCTCTCCCAGATGATCGCCACCTGGTCGCCGCGGGTCTCCAGGTGCCGGTCCAGGCAGTTGACCGAGACGTTCAGCACCCCGTCCGAGTACCAGCGGATGTGGAACGGGTGCTTGTGGAAGGACGTGTCCTTGATCTGGGTCGGGGCCTTGATCCAGTCGAGGCGCTTGGCGACGTCGCGCCAATAGCCCTCCGGATCGGCTTCCACGCGGGCGACGGCGGCCGCATAGCCGGCGGCGTCCATGTGGGTCCGCTTGGCCCAGGCCTCGGGGACCGGGAAGATCTCGCCCTCGCTCACCGTTCGCACTCCCTTTTCACGCTTGGATGGGAGTTATGCGGAGAGCGTAGGGGCACGCAACCGCCTGAGTGCGGAATTCAGCCTCAGCCGCCCATGAGGGCGAACCAGGCCAGGCCCGCGCCGACGCCGGCCTGCAGGCCGACGATCACCGTCAGCCAGGTCACGAACGGCTGCTTGCGGGTCTTGTGCCGCAGAAGCTGCTGGGCGCAGACGGCCCCGATCGAACCGCCGACGAGGGCCAGCTGCAGAAGTGTGGCCTCCGGTATCCGCCGCCGCCCGCCGATGGCGGCCTGCTTGTCGGCCCGGAACGACAGGAAGGCGATGGCATTGATCGCCACCAGATAGATCCCCGCCGCCTGGGTCATGCCGGCTTGCCCGCCCTCCGCTCGAACCCCGCGATCAGGCAGTCCACGCCGAAGGCGAACTGCTCGTCCACGTCGTCGCCGCGGCCGGCGAAGGCGCGGGTCACGGCCTGCAGGTTCGGATAGGCCGGATTGTCCATCAGGCCCCTGTTCGCCGCGTCGAGCCCCGGCCGTTCGCCGCGGGGCCGCGCCCTCAGATCGGCCTCGCCCACCGACCAGCTCACCACATAGGTGAAGCCGGCGGCCAGGGCGTAGAAGGCGTCGCGCGGCGCCAGGCCCGCGCCGATCAACAGCCCCAGCACGGTCTCGGTATGGGCCAGCGAGTTGGGGCCGGTGAAGAAGCCGTGCGGGACCAGGCGAGCGACGTCGCGGCGCGACAACAGCCGCGCGCGGAGCGTCCGGCACATCTCCCGCAGGTCCTCCCGCCAGTCCAGGCCACGGGGCGTGAAGACCAGCCCCGCCATCAGGTGATCGTAGAGCGCCACCTGCAGGGCTTCCTTGTTCGCCACGTACCAATAAAGGGCCGGGGCCTGCACCCCCAGCTCGGCCGCCACGGCCCGCATGGTCAGGCCCTCGATCCCGTCGCGCTCCAGCACCCGGGCCGCGGCCTCGATCACCGCCTCGCGGGTCAGGTTCGGATTGCTGCGGACAGAGCGGGCCATGCGCCTTGGTCCGCCATTCATTTAACGTTGTAAAGCTGCAGCGTCCGTGCATTCTGCTTAACGCTGTTAAACAGACCGGGGGATATCCGCCGATGACCCTGCTGGACGAACCCCGCCTGGCTGGCCACGGAAAGCCGCCGCGCCGGGCTCCGCTGAGCCTGAAACGCCTGGACGAGCGCCAGAACCCCATGCCCGGCATCGTCGCCGCCGCCTATGAACAGGGCGTGGTCAGGCAGTGGAGCGCGTTGGGACCGTTCTACGTCGTCAGCGATCCGGAGGGCGTCAAGCGCGTCCTGCTGGATCATGTGGCCAACTATCCGAAGACCGACATGGAGCGGCGGTTCTTCGCCTCGGTGTTCGGCGACGGCCTGCTCTCCAGCGACGGCGAGACCTGGCGGGCGCACCGCCGCACCATGGCGCCCGCCTTCGCGCCGCCCAGCGTGGCGGCCTATGCGCCCGGCATGGCCGCCGACGTCCTGGCCTTCCGCGACCGGTGGGACCAGCTGCCGCCGGACGAGCCCGTCGATGTCGCCCGCGACATGACCGGGCTGACCCTGCAGATCATTTCCCGCGCCATGTTCTCCACGGACGGCTCGACCCTGGGCGGAACCATGGAGGACGCCATCTCCGCGGCCATGGCGGTCACGCGGGTGGGGCTGGGCGACTTCATTCCGGGACTCGACCGCATCCGCCTGAGGGCGCGCGAGACCCGGATCGCCCAGGCGTTCGCGCAGCTCGACGCCGCCGTGGCCGGCCTGATCGCCGAGCGCGAGGCCAGGCCCGGCGGCCAGGACCTGCTGGCCCGGCTGATCGCCGCCCGCGACGCCGAGACCGGTATCGGCATGACCGCCAAGGAGGTCCGCGATCAGGTGGTGACGATCTTCGTCGCCGGCCACGAGACCACCGCGGCCGCCATGGCCTGGATCTGGTACCTGCTCTCCCAGCATCCGCAGGCCGAAGCGACCCTGCACGCGGAACTGGACGCCGTGCTGGCCGGACGCGCGCCCACCCTGGAGGACCTGGCGAAACTGCCCTACGCGCGCATGGTGGTCGAGGAGGCCATGCGGCTCTATCCCCCTGCGCCGGGAACCTCCACGCGCGTCGCCCTGGCGGCCGACGACCTCTGCGGCGTGCGGATTCCCAAGGGCGCCTTCGTCACCATCATACCCTGGGTGATCCATCGCCATCGCGCGCTGTGGGAGCGGCCCGACCGCTTCGAGCCGGAGCGGTTTTCCAAGGCGGCCTCCGCCGGTCGGCCACGTTTCGCCTACCTGCCGTTCGGCGGCGGGCCGCGGGTCTGCATCGGCGCCAACCTGGCCATGACCGAATTGCTGGTCGTGCTGGCGACCCTGGCCCAGCGCTACCGCCTGCGTCTGCCGCCGGGCCACGAGGTCGAGATCCAGCACCAGGTGACCATGCGGCCGAAGGGCGGCCTGCCGATGGTCGTCAGCCGGCGATAGGGCGCGGCGCAGCTTCAGTTCACCCCCATCAGCGCGTCGTACGCCTCGTACCCGCCCTCGACGGCCGGGACGATGTCCAGCACCTGGAAGTAGGGCAGGCCGAGGAGGGCGTCGTCGCGCAGGGCGTCGATCAGGAAACAATAGGCGCGCAGGTCGGTGGTCTCGAACACCGCCATGTCGGTGCAGCGGCCGGTAAAGGCCTCCGCGTCGTACCACCTGACCTTCACCGCGGGGTGACGGGCGAAGGCCGGGCGCACGTGCCCGGCGATGTGGTCCGCCCGTTCCTGGCGGCTGAGCGCCAGCCAGGCCGGCTGCGAGCGCAGGCTCATGAAAAAGGTCAGGACGGGGTCGGACACGGCGATTTACCTTGATCTGTTAAGCTTAACGCAGAATATGAGCGAACCTTCATATCGGATACTCGCCTCCGCTATGCCCACGCCGCCCGCCATCGCCCCCCGCAAACGCCCGCGCCAGGCCCGCGCCGCCGCCACGGTGGCCGCGGTGATCGAGGCGGCGGCTCACATTCTCGAGGCCGAGGGCCTCAACGGGTTCAACACCAACGCCGTGGCCGCCCGGGCCGGCGTCAGTATCGGCTCCCTCTACCAGTACTTCCCGGGCAAGGACGCGATCCTGGCCGCTCTGATCCGCCAGGAGGCCGAGGCCTTCGACGCGGCCCTGACCCAGGCCGTAGCCCGGACCGGCGAGCTCGGCACGACCGGCGCCGTGGCGCTGCTGGCCCGGGTCGCCGTCCGCCACCAGGCGTCGCGTCCGCGCCTGGCGCGCCTGCTCGACCTGGAGGAGCAGCGCCTGGGCCTGGGGAGGGAGGCCGACGCGGCGGGCGCACGCACCGCCGCCACGATCGCCCGTTTCCTGGCCGAACGCCGGCTGGGCGGGGAGGAGGCGGCGCTCGACATCCTGCATATGGCCCGCGGCCTGATCGACGGCGCCCTCGACCGCGGGGCGGTGGAAAACCTGGAGCAGCGGCTGGCCTGGGCGATCCTCGGCTATCTCGCCCTTTCCCGGCAGGCGCCCAGCGCATAGCCTTGGCGCCAATGCGGGCGGCCCCGGCTGGAGAGGTCGCCGCCCCGCCGGAGACACGCGATGCTGCTGCACCTATCCACCTGGGCCGAGGTCGAGGACTTCCTCAAGCGCTCCAAGACGGTGGTGATTCCCATCGGATCCAACGAGCAGCACGGGCCCACCGGCCTGCTCGGCACCGACTGGCTGTGCCCGGAGATCATCGCCCACGAAGCCCAGAAGGGCGGCGACATCCTGGTGGGGCCGACCTTCAATGTCGGCATGGCCCAGCACCACCTGGGCTTTCCGGGCACGGTGAGCCTGCGGCCCACCACCTTCATCGCCGCCATTGGCGACTGGTGCCGTTCGCTGGCCGGGCACGGCTTCGAGAAGATCTATTTCCTGAACGGCCACGGCGGCAACGTCCACACCATCGAGGCCGCGTTCTCGGAACTCTACGCGGAGGCCAGCTATTTCGGCCGCCCGCGCGGGTTCTCCCTGAAGCTGAAGAACTGGTGGGACCTGAAGGGCGTCATGGGCCTGGCCAACCGCCAGTTCCCCACCGGCCACGGCAGCCACGCCACGCCTTCGGAGATCGCCGTCACCCAGTGGGGCTATCCCGACAGCATCAAGGCCGCCAACTACGCGCCGCAGATCGCTCCCACCGGCCCGATCCGCGAGTCCGTGGACTTCCGCGCCCGCTATCCCGACGGCCGCATGGGCTCCGACCCCGGCCAGGCCACCCCGGAAAAGGGCGGCGAACTGGTCAGGCAGGCGGCGGAAAGCCTGCTGGCCGACGTGGCCGAGTTCTCCAGCGAGACGGCGCCGGGGCTAAAGGCGGCGGAGTAGGGCCGTCATCGCGGATGGCGACCTCGGCCCTTAAGCCGTGAACACCTCGCCGCCCAGAATCGTCACCGGCCACGGGCTCAGGCGCTCGTCCGCGCACGGGCCGCCGACGCAGACACCGTCCAGCGGCCGGAACACCGCCCCATGGGCGGCGCAGATGATGCGGTCGCCGTCGCGGGTCAGGTAGCGGTCGTCCATCACCGAGAGCGGCCAGCCGTTGTGCGGGCAGGAATCCACATAGCCGCGGATCTCGGGGCCCTGGCGCACCAGGAAGCCCGCGAACATGAAGGTGTCCTGCCGGAAGCGGAACCCCTTCGAGCCGGGGTCGGGCAGCTCGCCCACCGCGCACAGTCTCACGCCGGCGGGCGGCCGGGCGGGATTGTCGGGCTCAGCGCGGCGGTGGCTCAACCCAGCTTTCCGAGGCTGGGCCGGAAGGGCAGGATCTGCACCTGGCCGAACAGCCCGGCCTTGAAATAGGGGTCGCCGGCGCTGAAGGCCCTGACCTCGTCGAGGGTCTCCATGTCCATGATCAGCAGGGAGCCGGCCATGTCGCCGTTCTCGTCCAGGAGCGGCCCGCCCAGCCGGGTCTTGTCCACGAAGCCGCGGACATAGGCCAGGTGCGCCTCCCGGGTGGCCATCCGCAGGTCGAGGGAATTGGGTTTATCGTTGCAGACCAGGACATAGAGAGCCACGGGCGGGTTCCTCAGCGTTCGGATTTCAGGGGTCGGGAGAGCAGGCCGGCGATGGCGGCGCCGACGCCGATCCGGCCGGCCAGGATGGCGTCGACCGCCGCGCAGATCGGGACCTCGACCCCGACGCTGGCGGCCAGCTGGGTCACGGCCGGCGCCGAGGCCACGCCCTCGGCCACCGAACGCTTGCCGGCCAGGGCCTCGTCCAGGGTCTGTCCGGCGCCCAGGGCCAGGCCGACGGTCATGTTGCGCGACTGCGGGCTGGAGCAGGTGAGCACCAGGTCGCCCAGGCCGCAGAGGCCCGCCACGGTCTCGGCCTGGCCGCCCAGGGCCACGGCCAGCCGGGTCATCTCGGCGAAGCCCCGGGTGATCAGGGCGGCGTGGGCGCTGCGTCCCAGGCCGCGGCCCTCGACGATCCCGCAGGCGATGGCCAGCACGTTCTTCACCGCGCCGCCCACCTCGGCCCCCACCATGTCGGTGACCAGGTAGGGCCGGAACTCCGGCGTGGCGATGGCCTCGGCGATCGACTGGCCCAGGGCCTCGTCGGGGCAGGCCAGGGTTACGGCCGTGGGCAGGCCGCGCGCCACCTCGCCGGCGAAGCTGGGCCCGGAAAGCACGGCGATCGCCGCGTTCGGCAGGGCCTCGGCGGCGACCTGGGTCATCAGCTTCAGGCTGCCCTGCTCGACGCCCTTGGCGCAGAGCACCACGGGCAGGCCGGAGCGGATGTGGGGCGCGGCGTCGGTCAGAACGGCGCGCAGAAACTGGGCCGGGGCGACGACCAGGATCATGTCGCACGCGCCCAGGTCCTTGAGATCGCCGGTGGACCCCACCCGATGGTGCAGGCTCACGCCCGGCAGGAAGGCCCGGTTCTCGTGCGCGTCGCGGATGTCGGAGACCACCTCGGCCTCCCGCGCCCACAGCGTGACCGTGAGCCCGGCGCGGGCGCAGACCTGGGCCAGGGCCGTGCCCCAGGCTCCGCCGCCGATGACGCCTGCGTGGATCATGCCTTTGCGCCTTTGCGGCCGGGAAGATGGGTGGGATTCGCGGCGGCGGCCTGCGCGTCCAGGGGCCAGCGCGGCCGGGCCGGCGCGTCCAGCGGATCGGTCAGGCCCAGGGCCAGCCGCTCGGCGCCGGCCAGGGCGATCATCGCGGCGTTGTCGGTGCAGTAGGCCAGCGGGGGGGCGTCGAAGGTGAAGCCGCGCGCCACGGCGATCTCCTGCAGCCGGGCGCGGACCACCTTGTTGGCGGCGACCCCGCCTGCGACCACGAACCTCAGGCCCCGGTTCCCGCGCGCCAGGGCGTAGGCGGCCATGGCCCGGTCGGTCCGCTCGGCCAGCTGGCGCGCGATCGCGGCCTGGACAGCGGCCGCCAGGTCCCGGCGCTGGGTCTCGGTGGTGACCGTCTCGGCCAGGCGCGCGGCGGCGGTCTTCAGGCCCGAGAACGAGAAGTCGAACCCCTCGCGGCCCAGCAGGGCGCGGGGCAGGGTGAAGGCGGCGGCGTCGCCCCCCTCCGCCAGCTTCTCCAGGGCCGGGCCGCCCGGATAGGGCAGGCCCAGGGTCTTGGCGATCTTGTCGAAGGCCTCGCCGGCCGCGTCGTCGATGGTCGAGCCCAGCCGGCGGCAGGCGCCGACCCCCTCCACCGCCAGCAGCTGGCAGTGGCCGCCGGAGACCAGCAGCAGCAGGAAGGGATAGGGGATGTCGGCCGCCAGCCGGGCGGAGACCGCATGGCCTTCCAGGTGGTTGACCGCGATCAGCGGCAGGCCGCGGGCCAGGGCCACCGCCTTGCCGAACGACAGCCCGACCATCACCCCGCCCACCAGGCCGGGCCCCGCCGTGGCCGCCACGCCCGACAGGTCGCCATAGCCCAGCCCGGCGTCGGCCAGCGCCTCGGCGACGATGCCGTCGATGGATTCGACGTGCGCCCGCGCGGCGATCTCCGGCACCACCCCGCCATAGGGCGCGTGGGCCGCGATCTGGCTGCCGACCACGGACGACAGCACCTCGACCCGGCCGTCCGCATGGCGACGCACCACCGAGGCGGCGGTCTCGTCGCAGCTTGTCTCGATGCCGAGGAGGGTGAGGGCGGTCATTCGGTCCGGGCTGGCGGTTGCGGCGTGCGGCCCCGTCCTGTAGCAGCGGGGCGACTTCTCTCCCGCCGAGGTAGCCCTCCCGCCGTGTCCACGCAACCGCCCGTCCGGATCGGGGCCCGAGGCTCCAAGCTGTCCCTGGCCCAGGCCGGCCACATGCAGCGGCGCATCGCCGCCGCCCTGGGCGCCGCGCCTGAAGACGCCGAGCGCGTCGCGCCGCTGATCGTCATCACCACCACCGGCGACCGGGTCCAGGATCGCCGCCTGCTGGAGATCGGCGGCAAGGGGATGTTCACCAAGGAGATCGAGGAGGCGCTGCTGGAGGGCCGCATCGACTGCGCCATCCATTCGCTGAAGGACATGCCGGCCGAGTGCCCTCCCGGCCTGGTGATCGCCGCCATCCCCGAACGCGAGGATCCGCGCGACGCCTTCCTGAGCCTGAAGGCCCAGACCCTGGAGGAGCTGCCGCAGGGCGCGCGCCTGGGCACCGCCTCCCTGCGCCGCCAGGCGCAATCCCTGCACCGGCGGCCCGACCTGGACGTCCAGATGCTGCGCGGCAATGTCGACACCCGCCTGGCCAAGCTTGAGGCCGGCGAGGCCGACGCCATCCTGCTGGCGCTGTCGGGCCTGAAGCGCCTGGGCCTGGGTCACCTTCCCCGGAGCCTGATCGACCCGGTGGCCGTCCCCCCGGCCCCCGGCCAGGGCGCGCTCGCCATCGAGACGCGGGTGGAGGACCGGGACGCCCCCTGGCTCGCCGCCATCCGCTGCCCGACCACCACCGTCGCGGTCGCCGCCGAGCGCGGCGCGCTGCTGGCCCTGGAAGGATCGTGCAAGACCGCCATCGGCGCCCACGCCCGGATTTCGGGCCAGGAACTCACCCTGACCGTCGAGGCCCTGTCGCCGGACGGACGCCATCGCTTCCGGCGGGAGGGCGTGGCCGTGCTGGGCGCGGAGCCCGAGGCGGCGGCCCGGGCGCTGGGCCTTTCGCTCGGCCGGGAGATCCAGGCCGAGGCCGGCGATCTGATCGCTTTGCCGGAATAGCTTGACCGTCATAGGTTGCATCCCCCAGGCGAGCACACCCCAGCGGCCATGAGCAACCGACGCAAGAAAATCTGGATCACCCGCGCCCAACCGGGGGCGGATCTCACCGCCATCCGGGTCGCCGCCCTGGGGCACGAGCCCTTTGTCGCGCCGCTGCTGGAGGTGCGGTTGCTCGAGCAGCCCGGGGTCGATCTGGAGGGCGTCGCGGCCCTGGCCTTCACCAGCGCCAACGGGGTGCGCGCCTTCGCCGCCCTGTCGCCCGTGCGCGACCTGCGGGTGTTCGCGGTGGGCGCCGCCACCGCCAAGGCGGCGCGGGAGGCGGGGTTCCGGCAGGTGCTGTCGGCGGACGGCGACGTGGCCGCCCTCGCCGAGGGGATCGCCGCGCGCAAGGGCGAACTGCGCGGCGCCGTGCTGCACCCCGGCGCGGCGGAGCCGGCCGGCGACCTCGCCGGCGCCCTGGCCGGCCCTGGCGTGGAGCTGCGCCAGGTCAGCCTCTACGACACCGGGCCGGCGACCCTGACGGATGCGCAGCGGGCGGAGCTGGCGGGCGTGGACATCGCCCTGCTGCACTCGCCCAAGGCCGCCCAGGCCCTGGCCTCCCTGCTGCAGCGCGATCCGCTGCCCGCCCTGCGTGTGCTGTGCCTTTCCAAGGCCGTGGCGCGGCCCCTGGCCCGCACGACACTGGCGGCCAAGGTCTGCGCGCCCTTCCCTCTCGAGGCGGCGCTGCTTAACCTGATAGACCGAACGCCATGACCGTCGACCCAGACCCAGCAGACTCCAGCGCCCCGCGCGACCCGGCCGAATACGGCCGGCCCCGCCTGATGGGTCCGGGGTTCTGGGCGATGATCGCCTTCGCCGTGCTCTGCGTCGCCGCCGGCGCGGCGGTCGCCCTGTTCGGAAG